>NZ_CAWPRX010000213.1:0-163293 GCF_963890365.1 Tychonema sp. LEGE 07196
AGAGGGGGAGAGTGGGAGAATGGGAGAGGGGGCGGTCAGAAACCGGGTTTTTCTCCAAAAGACGCATTACGACCCTAGATCCACTAAAAAACCCGGTTTCTTGGGTCATAGCGCATAAGTAAGTCTTGGACTAATGACCAATGACCAATGACCAATGACCAATGACCAATGACTAATGAATTCGGTTTTCTCTATCTAAAAGCAGTGGTGAGAAGGCGACAAATTGTTACAATTAGTTTACAATGCTTCACACTAGGTCTGAGTTTATGGATGTCAAGACAGTATCGCCAGCCACCCCACTAACTTACTCAAATTCAGGGACTCACACTACACTGCAAAATCTCCAAGAGATAGAAACAGTTCCCCTGCAAGCAGTAGAAGTAGAACTAGAGACAGTGGCGGTTACTCCCGAACCGCTCAAATCAGCCAAAGATATCGCTTACGAGTTGGCCGGAGAAGCTGTGCGCTACGATCCAGCGGCGATCGCAGCCCAATACCGAAATCGCCCCCTGCAAGTCTGGGGACGGCTGTCGAGTGTTGTTTGGACATTTTTTAGCTTTGCCTTCAGTTTGTGGTGGGACAAAAAAAGAGGGCGCACCGCAGCCAACCAAAAGCGCCGCGCCGTGCGCCTCCGGGAAATTCTCAGCCAACTCGGCCCAGCCTTCATCAAAATCGGACAAGCACTCTCAACTCGTCCCGACTTAGTACCGCCGGCATATTTAGAAGAACTAACAACCCTGCAAGACCAATTGCCACCGTTTCCCAACGAAGTAGCATATCAATTTATACAAGAAGAATTAGGGGCACACCCCAACGAAATTTACGCCGAAATCACTGCAGATCCGATCGCAGCAGCCTCCCTCGGACAAGTCTACAAAGGCAAACTCAAAACCGGAGAAATCGTCGCCATCAAAGTGCAGCGGCCTGGTTTAGCCGAGAACATTGGCCTAGATATTTACATCCTGCGGCGCGTTGCAGTTTGGGCGCAAAACAACTTCAAAATAATTCGCAGCGATTTAGCGGGAATTATGGACGAGTTGGGTGAACGCATTTACGAAGAAATGGACTACACCCACGAAGGACAAAATGCCGAACGCTTCGCCCAATTATACGGAAATCTCAAAGATATTTACGTTCCCAAAATCTACTGGGAATATACCCGCCGCCGCGTCTTGACAATGGAGTGGATCACCGGCATCAAACTCACGGATTTAGAAGCCGTCAAAGCTCAAGGAATCGACGCTCCTTACTTAATTGAAGTGGGGGTGCAGTGTTCTCTCAGACAGTTGCTAGAACACGGTTTCTTTCACGCAGACCCGCATCCCGGCAATCTTTTGGCAACTCCTGACGGTCAACTAGCTTATCTCGATTTCGGAATGATGAGCGAAGTTAAACCTTATCAGCGATACGGCTTGTTGGAAGCTGTAGTGCATTTGGTCAACCGCGATTTTGAAGGTTTAGCTAGAGATTATGTCAAGTTAGAATTTTTGACACCGGATACCGATTTAACGCCAATTATTCCAGCTTTGGCGGGCGTATTTAACAATGCTTTGGGTGCTAGTGTTGCCGAACTCAATTTCAAAAGCATTACTGACGAACTTTCCGCTGTAATGTACGAATATCCGTTCCGAGTTCCAGCTTACTATGCTTTGATTATTCGATCGCTCGTCACCCTAGAAGGCATCGCCATCAACGTTGACCCCGAATTCAAAGTGCTCAGCAAAGCCTATCCCTACGTAGCAAAACGGCTGTTGAGCGACCCTGCACCGGAATTAAGAGCATCTCTGAAAGATTTGCTGTTCAAACAAGGCGAATTCCGCTGGAACCGCTTAGAAAACTTGCTCAACAATGCCCGCGAGAGTGACGATTACGATGTCAGCAAAATCTTGAATCAAGCCTTAGAATATTTATTTTCTGAAAGGGGAGATTTTATTCGCGATCGCATCGTCACCGAATTAGTGAAAAATTTGGACATAATTTCCAGCAATGCCTTTACCAACGCCAAAGCCGTAGTAGGCGAATGGTTTGGAGTCAAGGCAAATCAACCAGTAGTTTCACAAACCGAACAAAAAAACCTAGAACACATCAAGCGAATTTGGGGAATATTGCAATCCACCCCCGGTTTTGACACCACGAAAGTATTGCAGTTACTGCCGCAATTGTTGCTGAAACGCGAAGTGCAGAACATGGGCCAGCAAGTCGTAGGCGGTTTAGCGCAAAGGGCAGTTGCTAGATTAATTCGCGAGTTTTTGTTGTCGCAGGAACCGCCTCTGGTGATTGCGGAAAATGGTAGTTATTCTCATCCTTCGCCTCAGTTGTCTTTGCCGGCTGCGAAGTAGTTGGATTGGGCGTTTTTTGGGCCGCCGATATTAGCAGATAAACACAGATGAACGCAGATGAAATTTTGTCTGCGTTCTTTTAATTAAGCTAATGCTGTAGCTGCTGGTAAAGGTTCAATTTCTTCTGGCTTGGCGTGACGGCGGGGGTCATCAAAACCCCAAGCAAATAGCCAATCGGGGTCAGCGTTACCGCAGCCGATCGAATATATTTGGCTGTGTTTGAAATACCGAAAAAATTCCTGACATTTTTCATCGGTTATTAGCGATTTTTCCAGTGGCAAATCGTGAATTAGGGCGTATAGATAGAATTCGTTGCGTTCTGGATTCCATTGATAGCGCTGTTCTGGAGTGTAACCGAGTTCGAGCAGTTTTGCAATTGCGCGATCGGGATTTTTATATTTGTCTAAATGAACGCGATTCAGGGAAACAACTACTTGTACGCGGTGGTATTTGGCAGGAGTTAATTGATATTTGGTTATCGGTTTTTCCTTTTTTTATCGTCACAGGTATAGTAGGTTTTTCCGGTTGCATCTTAGACCAATTTTATAAAGTAGCGCTAGATATTACCCCCCCCCAACCCCCCCGCGAGTTCGGGGGGGGCTAAGAGTTCATCTATATCACATATGAAAGAAAAATGGTATTAGAGTTGCTTTTGGGAAAATAATACCATTTCTCTAAAATCATGCAATACTCTCCGACCCCCCCTAGCCCCCCCTTAGCAAGGGGGGGGACAAGAATACTGTTATTTCGTTTGAAATTGGTATAAAACAAATTTATTGAATTAACTGCAACGATCGCCCTACTTGTCCGTGCGCTATCATGTAGTGATTCACAGAAAAGCCTAGCATCGGGAGTCAATATATGCAGGCAATCCTTTTAAGCCGCGAAGAAGTTGCACAACGTGCCAAGTGTTGGCAATGGGGTGTCGCCCGCTGATGGGAACCGCGTTAATTGAGGACTATCATCTCAACGTGGATTTTTGTGAAGGTGGTTCTGTGATTATTGACAAGATTGTGTGAGGATTGGGCGATGAGTGAGGTTAATTCCAAAATCTCAAAGCTCAAGGCTCAAATCGATCGAGATAATTTACGTAATTTTACCATATCGTCTCACTTTTTGTCAAGTTTTGAGTTAGTATTATTAACTTTTGATTGATGGAGTATTATGATGATAGCAGCACGAGATAACGATCGGCACTTTACACCAGAAGAGTATTTTAGTTGGGAAGAAAAGCAGCTAGAAAGACACGAACTGATCGATGGTCGGGTGTATGCAATGAGTGGTGGCACTCAAAATCATAGTGCGATCGCTATAAATTTCTTGTTAGCTATTAGATCTCATCTGCGGGGAAGTAATTGTAATGTTTTTAATTCAGATTTAAAGGTTAACATTCTCAATACACCCAACTATACGTATCCCGATCTAAGCGTGACTTGTGACGATCGAGATAGGGAGCATCCTCTCTATATTACCTATCCCTGCTTAATTGTGGAGGTTTTATCGGATAGCACCGAAGCTTACGATCGAGGGAAGAAGTTTGAAAAGTATCGCCGCAACCCGAATCTGGTTGATTATGTTTTAGTGAGTTCGGATGAAATAGCGATCGATATTTATCATAAAAATGATGCTGGTGAATGGGTGATTTTGAGCTATCGGGAGGGCGAACGGGTTGAGTTTAAAAGTATCAATCTAAGTTTGCCGATCGAGCAATTATATGAGGAAATTATTTTCGAGCGACAGCCCTAAATATAGCCTTTCTGTGCTCTGGTATGAGGTACTGTCGGGCAAACAGGGCATAGGGCATCGGGCATACCTCATCTTTCTGATAAGTGCTATAGGAGGTAAGTTTACCATATCCTGTTACTTTTGCTCACCAACAGGGCGATCGGGCTAGTTTATTCTTTGGTAGTCCTGCACAGTAATCATAATTGGGGGATAAAACGGTCGGTCAACCGTTATCAAAACCCTGATATTGCAGGACTACCATTTTTTGAATTAAAGCAGACAACAAGCTGTTCTCAAGGTTGCAATGTTATACCATTTTCATAAAGTAGCGCTAGATATTACCCCCCCCAACCCCCCCTTACTAAGGGGGGGCTAAGACTTCATCTATAGCACATAGGTCAGAAAAATGGTGTTACATCTCAGCCTCCATCATTGAGAAATTAGGGTAAAATCCAAAATTGCGTCAAGAGGCGATAATTGAACCTCTGAGCTACTACTATTGATGGTCGGAATATGAATGCAGTCGAAATTGAAGAAGCCGTTTCCCAGCTTGCCGAAGCACCTTTTGATCCAGAAGCGTTCCCTTTTGCATTCCTTGAAGCTTTCGGTAACAAATCCACCACCATCAAGCGACTCAAAAGCAGTAGCTCAAACCAATCTGACCTACCTGGCGGCGTACTCCAGCGCAACAATATCCATTTAAAGGTGTGCTCCGAAGGCGAGGTGACAAACACCCTCACGGCTTTGCGCGAAAGCCCCGCTACCACTAAATACAAAACCAAGTTCATCCTCGCGACAGACGGTAAAAGCTTTGAGGCAGAAAACCTGGCTGATGGCGAAACCATCGCCTGCAACTACCCCGACTTTCACGACCATTTCGGGTTTTTCCTGCCGCTGGCGGGCATCACGACGGTTCGGCAAATTCGGGAGAATGCCTTTGACATCAAGGCTACCGGGCGGCTCAACCGTCTCTATGTAGAGCTGCTAAAGAATAACTCGGACTGGGATACAGCCGATCGCCGGGAAGCGTTAAATCACTTCATGGCGCGACTAATCTTCTGTTTCTTTGCCGAGGATACGAATATTTTCCACAGCAATGCCCTCTTCACTGCCACCGTTGAGCAAATGAGTGCCAGTGATTCCTCGAATACCCACGAGGTGCTGTCGGAGATGTTTCGGGCGATGTGTACGCCGCTTAAGGATCGGGAGGCGGCGAAGATTCGCAATTGGGCGAATGTATTTCCCTATGTGAATGGGGGGCTGTTTTCGGGTGGGGTGGCGGTGCCGCGTTTTAGCAAGATTTCGCGATCGTACTTGCTTCATGTTGGCAATCTCGACTGGACGAAGATTAATCCCGATATTTTCGGCTCAATGATTCAGGCGGTGGCGGATGATGAGGAGCGCGGTGCCCTGGGGATGCACTATACCAGCGTGCCGAATATCCTCAAGGTGCTTAATCCGCTTTTCCTCGATGATCTGCGCGCTCAATTAGAGGCAGCAGGAGATAATGCCCGCAAGCTGCTGAATTTGCGTAAACGCATCGCCCGGATTCGGGTGTTCGATCCGGCTTGCGGATCGGGTAATTTTTTGGTGATTGCTTACAAGCAGATGCGGGCTATTGAAGCGGAAATTAACCAGCGCCGGGGAGAACCGGATCTCAAGTCAGAGATTCCGCTGACCAATTTTCGGGGGATTGAAATTCGTCATTTTTCCTGTGAGATTGCGCGGTTGGCGCTGATTATTGCCGAGTATCAGTGTGATGTGCTGTATCGGGGACCGAAGCTGGCACTGGCGGAGTTTTTGCCGCTGAAGGCTGATAACTGGATTACCTGCGGCAATGCCTTGCGGTTGGATTGGTTGAGTCTTTGTCCACCGACGGGGACGGGGGTGAAGGTGCAGCGTGAGGATTTGGATTTGTGGGGGGAGACGCGGGAGGAGGCGGAGATTGATTTTGAGAATGAAGGCGGGGAGACTTATATCTGTGGCAATCCGCCATACAAGGGTAATGCTAGAAAGACTATAGAACAGAAGGAAGATCTCAAGAGTCTGTTAGATGGAGAAGTCGATAAGTGGGGCTTGTTAGACTACGTATGCGGCTGGTTCTTTAAATCTTTTGAATATTCTAAGCATACTAAAACTCGTTTTGCATTCGTTGCAACTAATAGTATTGCCCAAGGACAGCATGTTTCAAATTTTTGGAAACCTCTTTTTGAAAAAGGCTTGAAATTTGTTTTTGCAGTCAGATCATTTAAGTGGAGTAATTTGGCAGCAAATGATGCTGGAGTTACTGTTGTGGTTGTTGGTGCAGGTCATTCCACAGGAAGTCCAGCGATATTTGACAGAGAGATACAGATCAGTGCGCCAAATATAAATGCGTATTTATTGCCCCAAGCCGACTTTTGGGTAGCTTCTGCCAATAAACCAATTTCATCGATCTCGAATATGGTCAAAGGTAACTACTATGGACTTTCGGAACATCTTATTTTCAATCGAGTAGCTAGAGATGCTTACTTGCAATCAGGGCTAAGTCGAGAATTCATTCGCAAGTTTTATGGATCTACTGAAGTTATAAATGCACGGCCAAGATACTGTTTCTGGCTTGAGAATGAACCTAGTGATGATGTTCTATCTATCTCAGATTTGCGAAGCCGAATTTCAGACGGAGCAAAAAAGAGATCTAAGTCGAAAGATGCGATCTCAAATGGTATGGTGAGACGACCTCATCAGTTCCGGGAGATGAACAGCGCAATCGATAGGTTTTTCGCGATTCCGGTGGTTTCCTCCGAAAATCGAGAATACCTGCCAATTGAGTTTTTGGATCGAGAAAGTGTTATATCAAATAAGTGCTTCGCCCTCTACGATGCCCCCCTCTGGAACATGGCACTAATCGCCTCACGCCTCCACTGGGTCTGGATCGGTACAGTATGCGTGCGGATGCGAACCGATTTCTCCTACTCCAACACCCTCGGCTGGAACACCTTCCCCGTCCCCACCCTCACCGAGCAAAACAAAACCGACCTCACCCGCTGCGCCGAAGACATCCTCCTCGCCCGCGAAGCCCATTTTCCCGCCACCATTGCCGATCTCTACGCCCCCGATAAAATGCCCGAAAACCTGCGCCAAGCGCACGATCGCAACGACGAAATCTTAGAGCGCATCTACATCGGTCGCCGCTTCAAAAACGACACCGAACGCCTGGAAAAACTGTTTGAATTGTATACCCAAATGACCGCGCGGCAAGCCTCACCGAAAAAGTCTGCCAAACGTAAAATCTAGCCATCAAAACCGACAAAAAACAATATGGTTACTCTGGAAAATCTAGAGCAATGGTTGCTCGCTCCCGCTGAAACAGAGAAGCTTGAATTCAAAGAAGCTAAACAGCAATACGATACCACCAAACTTTTGCGTTACTGCGTAGCTTTAGCCAATGAGGGAGGCGGTCATTTAGTCCTCGGTGTCACCAACAAACCTCCTCGAAATGTAGTAGGAACGCAAGCATTTCCATCTGCAACTTCTCTCAATGACATCAAAGCTCTAATTGTCGAGAGATTGAGATTTCGAGTAGATGTTAGAGAGTTAAACCACTCCAACGGGCGGGTGTTAGTTTTTGAAATACCCACCCGTCCTGTAGGGCAAGCATTCACATTTGAGGGTGCATATTTAATGCGGGCGGGTGAAGATTTGGTGCCAATGACACCCGATATGCTCAAGCGCATTTTTGCCGAAGATCGACAGGACTGGTTTTCCCAAGCCGCTCGATCGGATGCCAGCCCTGATAATGTCATTGCCCTTCTCGATACCCAAACATACTTTGAGCTGCTAGACATTCCCTATCCAACCAGTCGCGATGCTGTCTTGGAACGATTGCAGAGTCAGGATTTAATCAAACAGACATCTCAAGGTTGGACAATCACCAATCTCGCGGCTATCCTTCTGGCGAAAAAGCTGGATGCTTTCTCCTCTGCCCTGGCTCGTAAAGCGCCCCGTTTTGTTATTTATGAGGGTATAAACAAGCTCCAAACACGCGACGATAAGACAGAAAATCGCGGCTATGCAGTTGGCTTTGAAGGATTAGTCGATTTCGTCCATTCAGCCGCACCACAAAATCGCTTCATTGAAGAAGTCATGCGGGAAGAAATTAAGATGTTTCCCAAACAGGCACTCAGAGAGTTAATTGCTAATGCCCTAGTGCATCAGGATTTTCTAGCCACAGGCGCTTCAGTGATGATCGAGATGTATGGCGATCGAATCGAAATTTCTAATCCAGGCATCCCACCCATTCAAGTAGAGCGCTTTATTGACGAATATCGATCGCGCAACGAGCAACTTGCCGACCTCATGCGCCGCTTTGGCATTTGTGAAGAAAAGGGTAGTGGCATTGACAAAGTAGTGAGTGCGGCAGAGCTATTCCAACTACCTGCGCCAGATTTTCGAGTCGGCGAGATCCGCACCACTACAGTGCTATTTGCCCATCAAAGTTTTGCTGGCATGAGTAAACCCGATCGAATTCGGGCTTGCTATCAGCATTGCTGCCTGCTATACGTCAGCAACAAACGAATGTCCAATCAGACCCTACGCGATCGCTTTCGGTTGAGCGAATCGGGTGCAGCAACCGTTTCGTTGGTAATCAAAGCGACTAAAGAAGCTGGATTAATTAAGATGGACGAGTCAGAATCGACATCTACTCGCTATGCTTCCTATCTCCCTTTTTGGGCGTAAAAGTGCTTTAACGCAAACCGCTCCTAGCGAGCCTCAAAGTCTGAAACGCATATATATCAACAAAAAAGTGCTTTAATACAAACCGATTTTAGCAAATCTCAAAAAAAAAACTCCCACCCATGAGCAACCCGATCGCTATTCCCGCCGTATCCGTCACCTACGCCCACAATGGCACCTCCACCCGCCCCAACGCTTTCGGGATGCGCCCCATGCAAGAACGTGCCTACCAAAAGCGCGGACAACAATATCTCCTGATCAAATCGCCCCCCGCCTCCGGCAAAAGTCGGGCACTGATGTTCATCGCCCTAGACAAACTGGAGAACCAGAAGCTCAAGCAAGCCATCATCGTCGTGCCAGAAAAAGCGATCGGCTCCAGCTTCCATGATGAATCCTTGAGTCAGTATGGCTTTTGGGCTGATTGGCAAGTTGAGCCAAAGTGGAACCTCTGCAACGCCCCCGGCGGTGACAACGGCGGCAAAGTAGATGCAGTGCAGAAGTTTCTAGCCAGCAGTGCCAAGATTCTGGTCTGTACCCACGCCACCTTTCGCTTCGTCATAGATAAATTTGGTATAGAGGTGTTTGACGATCGCCTGATTGCTGTAGATGAATTTCACCACGTTTCTGCCAACCCAGACAACAAGCTAGGCGACCACATCCGCCAGCTCATCACCCGCGACAAAACCCACATTGTGGCGATGACCGGCTCCTACTTTCGCGGCGATGCCGAAGCCGTGCTGCACCCCGAAGACGAATCCCGCTTCGACACCGTTACCTACACCTATTACGAACAGCTCAACGGCTACCAACACCTCAAACAGCTCGACATTGGCTACTACTTCTATGCGGGCAATTACACCGACCAAATCATGCAGGTGCTCAACCCCAAAGAGAAAACCATCCTGCATATTCCCAACGTCAACTCCCGCGAGAGTACCAAAGACAAGATCCGCGAAGTGGAACACATCATCGAAGAACTGGGGGAATGGGAAGGCATCGATCCCAATACCGGATTTCAACTCGTCAAAACCGCCGATGGCACTATCCTCAAAATTGCCGACCTGGTAGACGACGACCCCACCAAACGCGATCGAGTCTCCGCCGCCCTGAAAGACCCCACCCAGAAGAACATTCGCGATCATGTGGACATTATTATTGCCCTGGGCATGGCGAAGGAAGGCTTCGACTGGATCTGGTGCGAACACGCCCTAACCATCGGCTACCGCTCCAGTTTGACAGAGATTGTGCAGATTATCGGTCGCGCCACCCGCGATGCGCCAGGAAAAACCCGCGCTCGGTTCACTAACTTGATTGCCGAACCGGATGCCACCGAAGCCGCCGTCACCGAAGCCATCAACGATACCCTCAAAGCGATCGCCGCCAGCCTCTTGATGGAGCAGGTACTTGCGCCGCGCTTCGAGTTCAAACCCAAGCACCCCAACAATCGACCAACACCAGGCTTCGACTACGGAGAAGACGGCTACAATCCTAGGGCGTGCAACGTGGGCATCAATCCAGACGGCCTCATTCAAATGGAAATTAAGGGACTAGCCGAACCCAAGAGCCCAGAAGCCGATCGCATCTGTCGCGAGGACTTGACTGAACTGGTGACGGCGTTTGTGCAAGATAAGCCAACGATCGAGCGCGGCTTATTTGATGAGGAACTGGTGCCGGAGGAACTGACGCAGGTTCGCATGGGCAAAATTGTCAAAGAGAAGTTTCCAAATCTGGATGAGGAAGATCGAGAAGCCGTCCGCCAACACGCGATCGCCGCCCTCAACCTCGTCCAACAAGCCAAGAAAACCATGAACGAAGCCGACGGGCACTACGCCACAAATCCTGGTGCTACCGAAGCAGCAAAAAACACCTCACTCATTGATGGGGTGAGGAAGTTTGCCCTATCGGTAACAGACTTGGATATGGATTTGATCGATCGCATCAATCCCTTTGGCGAAGCCTACGCTATTCTTGCTAAGACCATGAGCGAAGAACGGCTGCGACAGGTAGCGGAAGTCATTGCCGCTAAACGAGTAACCCTTAGCGTGGAAGAAGCGCGGGAATTAGCAAAACGGGCGCTTCGTTTCAAAAAGGAGAAAGGCAGGCTCCCCTCCCTAACAGCAGTAGATCCTTGGGAAAAACGGATGGCGGAAGGAATTGCCTTCCTGCAACGTAAAGTGAAAGAGGAAAACAATGCCTAAGTACACGACAGACGACGATTTGGAATTGCTCGGCGAATTGGGAGTGGAGTTAGCGCCCGATCCGTCCGGCCAGCGCTCCGCCAAAGAAGAGCGGATCGTTGCAGGCTTTGAAGAAATCGAGCGGTTTGTAGAGGAACATGGCAGATTGCCCCAGCATGGGGAGGATGGCGATATCTTCGAGCGGCTCTATGCAGTAAGGCTCGATCGCCTGCGAGAATCGGAGGAATGTCGCGCAGTCTTGGAACCGCTAGACTCACGCGGACTGTTGGATGCTGAGATTGATACCAGCCCGATCGCCAAAGACGATCTGACAGATGAGGCGCTGCTGGCATCCCTTGGAGTCGATTCAGCCGCAGAGAACGATGTAACCCAGCTTACTCATGTGCGATCGCGCCAGGAAATCAAAGCAGCAGAGGAAATCGCCCAACGGACTCCCTGCCAGGACTTTGATGAATTCAAACCGATCTTTGACAAAGTGCAACGCCAATTGCAGTCGGGGGAACGGCAAACTATCAAATACCAGGACTATGCGGCCGTAAAGGAAGGCGATTTGTTCATCCTCGACGGGCAGAAGGTGATTGTAGCCGAGATGGGCGAGTCGTTTGTCAGCGACTATGGCCGTCAAGACTGCAGGCTGCGGGTAGTTTATGACAACGCCACTGAGAGCGATTTGCTGTTGCGATCGCTCCAGCGTGCTCTAAATAAAGACAAGGCCAGCCGCCGCATCACCACCCCAGATTTCGGCCCCCTATTTTCCAACATTGAAGCAGCAGACGACTTGCCGACTGGCTATATTTACGTGCTCAGGAGCCAATCGGATCATCCCTTCATTGCCGAGAATCGGTCTATTATTCACAAAATCGGCGTTACTGGAGGAGATGTAAAAAGCCGAATTGCCAACGCCAAGAAAGACTCCACCTATCTGCTAGCAGATGTGGATATTGTTGCCACCTTCAAACTGGCAAATATCAACCGGAAGGGACTTGAGGCACTGCTTCAGAAGTTTTTCGCCAGCGCTCAATTAGATTTGGAATTGCAGGATCGCTTCGGCACACCCGTAAAGCCGAGAGAGTGGTTCCTGGTTCCGCTAGAGGTAATTGAGGAGGCGATCGAAAAAATCAAGGAAGGAACCCTCGATCGATTTCGATACGATCCGAAAACAGCCAGTCTCGCGCGATCGTAAGGTGTTTTTGGGGTTTTGGGGGCGATCGATGGTAAATCTCGCTGAGTCCCAGAAACCGGGTTTCTCTGATATTTTTCACATCACACGTCAGATTTTACGTAGAAACCCGGTTTCTAAATCTTCACTTGTTTTACGGAGGAAATGGAGCTGATTTAGGATGAGTCCCGGCGTAGTAAACAAGCACTTTGCGTTTGTCTTCATCCGGTACATAAAATACTCGCTCTGAGCCTGTTACTTCATACTCCCACGCACCTTGGTAGAGTTTACCTTTGGCGAGAAAAACTCTCTTTGGTTTTCTCGTCATCGGCGCAGTACATAAATCCTGATAGCAGCGGCGAGTATTCTCAGGTGCGCGTAAAATTAAGGCTTCCCAATCCCGGTTAACACGTCGGTTTTTCGCTACTACTAACCAGGGCGATGCAGGTATTTGTGCGATCTATTCTGTTTCGCTTCCTTTAGCAGATGGCTTTGCTCGCGGTGCTGTCAGCGGTTCTTCAGGAGGTTCTACCAGCTCTGACAGCACAGGCGCTAGGGCTGGATTTTCCGCTTCCGCTTCTAGAGTTGCCCGTGATGGTGTCGGCTGTTCTTCAGGAGACACCGGGCTTTTTGAATCATCTGGAATAGGTGTATAATGCGTCATAGCTGAACCGATTCGGTCGTATTTTCTACTAAAGGTTGAGTCAATAAGACCTCATTAATTTCGTCGCTAAAAGCTGCTGCAAGTTCAGGACTAGAAATTGCGATCGCGCTTTCATGCCATTCATAAATCGTTGCCTCAATCCGATCCCAAGCCGCAGGTTCCGACTCCACCAGACGGTAATCTTTCTCTATTTCTGCGATCAATTCGCACAGTTCCAACTCGTCAAATACTTTCAGCCACCCATAGAGATTTTCTGAACCAATTTCTTCTCCCAGACGCAACCTATAAGCAGCGGCTGTCACCTCAAAGACTCTCAGGGAAAGGGCGGCGGCTTTTACCAACAGCGCCATCTCTTCGCGGCGCAGCAACGCAAAATGCTGATCGTTGCGAGTGATGGTGATAGGGCGATCGATCGCCAAATCCAGAACTCGACCCGGTTGTCGGTTCAATTCCGTGGCGCTAATTAATCGATCGCCGTACACCAGACGCGAAGATTCACTCAGCAACGCCGCTTTTTCACCTCTATCAACATCGGAATGCTTTTCCATTCATATACGTATAATTATACGTATTTACGAAGCTTTTCCGTTTTTTAGCCACCTCGCCAAGCAACGCTGCGTCAGATCAATTCCGGTTGTACCGTCAGGTGACTGTTGACTGTTGACTGTTGACTGTTGACGGGCGGGTCAAAAAACTGAATGGTTGAGTGTTAACTGTTGACTCGATTTTATGATTCCGATGCAACCGGAAACGATATCAGAAGTATGCTTTTTGTGGCGATCGAGAATTTCGCATCTGACGCACCGTACCACAGGACTTACTCGCGGGTGCCCAGAAACCGGGTTTTTTCGGAGAATACTCCTCACACACCGCAAAAACCCCAAAAACCCGGTTTCTTGAGCTTGGCACGCCAGTCTTAACAAAATTTTACATCCCGATCCTACAGCCACATCGACCGCACAGCAAGACTTTCAACCATATGCCGAAAAAAAGTTTCATAATTTCGCAAAAAAAGTCCCAACTCATCCTGATAAGTAAATGTAGGAAAAAAGTTGCGGCCGCACTTAACTATGAACGATAAATCCAACCCATCCAAGGGGGAAGACAACTTATCCGACAACTCCGATGCTGTTGGGGCTGGGGGAAAATCGAAATTATCCGATCGAGATTCCGCCCAGCAGCAAATCCTCGAACTCGTCACCCAAGCTTGCAAGCATCCCCTGGGCAGTCCCCGGCGAGGTTACTTTGTGGGTAAACTCATTCGAGAAATTCTCAAATCCGGCAAACTCTGGAAAGAAAATACACCTCACTACGAAGAGGCATTGCACAAGACATGGATCTATTTATCTGCGAATTTATGTGAAGCTACCACAGCAAAACAAGCTTACAATCCCGAAATAAGCCAGATCACGAGTTGGTTAAATCCCTATCTCAAAATGCGGCTGTTAGATTGTCATCTGAAGCAACAACAGGAAAGGGAAAGACAAAGCAGCGATCGCATAGTTTGGCTAGACGGAATCAAAGAAGACACTATCAATTCAAGCAACAATCTCGTCGCAGATCCAGATGTAACTTTCTATTTAGACGAACTTCTAGAATGGATAGAAAACGATCCCAATAACGAGTTAAAAAGCAGACACGTCAGAGGTAAACCACAGCTCAATTGCCAAGTTTTATTGCAGCGGCAGTGTTTGTACGGTCAAAGCATTCAAGAAATAGCAAAAGAGTTTGGCTGCGCCCCCTCCACTGTATATCAATTGTTCAAGAACGACTGCCGCCACCTGCTGCAGAAATTTTCCGAAAACCAAGGATATCAAACTTTTAACATAACAGGATTGCAAAAACCATGAACTCGAACAACATTTCAGAAATAGATTCTTTGCCCATGCCAATCACTCAAAACTCACTGCATATTGCTAGACATTTTTCATCCCAACAACGCCACCCGCAAAGACAAGAGCAAGTTTATTTAAATACTTTGGCAGTGCTGGCAGTTCGCGATTACCTCACAATTTTGAGTATTGAAACTGACTTAACTCAATGTGATAGCTGGAATCCCGCAATGCGCTTGTTTGCAAATGCGGCAGATTTGTATATTAAAGGATTAGGTAAAATTGAATGCCGCCCGATTATAAATCGGTTTCAAAATTCATCTTTTCAGACACCTGATATTTACCCGGTACCGTTGGAAGCCAGGGAGGAACGCATCGGTTATATAGTTGTAGAAATTGATGAAGAGGAAAAGGAGGCGAGATTGTTGGGGTTTTCTCCGACGGCGAGTTCAGGCGAATTAGTATTGAGCAAATTACATTCTGTTGATGATTTTTTAGTACATCTAGAACATTTGTTTGAAGCTAAAATCGACCTAAATCAGTGGTTTTTAAATGTATTTAATGCTGAGTGGCAACCTTTTGAGGCAGTGTTTCACCAGCAGCTGCAGACTTCGCACCGCGAAATTGAAAATCCAATTTCGTCAAAATTGGGCAATTGGTTTAAAAATATTTTTGAAACAGGCTGGCAGAATATTGAGCAAGGTAAAAAAAGTTTAGAAGATGCAATTTTTCCTGATAAAAATCCAGATTTGGCATTCCGAAGTGGTGGAAATTCTAGATCGCAATCTCCGTTGTCAGGGAATCAAACTACTATCCGTCAGACTTTCCCGGAAGCGGATGTCACGCGGGCAAAGTTGATTGATTTGGGAATGCGTTTGGGGAGGACAACTGTTGCTTTGTTGGTGGCGATCGCCCAACAAAGCGATCGCACTGTCAGAGTTCACGCCCAGTTGCATCCGGCGATTGGCGATCGTTATTTGCCTCGCAACCTGAAACTGTCGTTAATATCCGATGCTGGCAAAGTTTTAGATGAGCTTGAATCGACTGTTCAACAGCAGTGCATTTCACTGGAATTTGAGGTAGAACCCGGAGAGAGTTTTAGTATTCGACTTGCGATCGATGATTTGAGCGTAACAGAAAACTTTATGGTATGATTTTGTGATTACTGTTACCACAGCAAATTTATGACTTGGACTGTCATATTGGCTTTAGGGTCGGGAAATCTTCTTGAAGGATTTCCTCACATCACTGCACAGTTGCAAAACCAAGCCCGATCTATCAGTATTCAACAATTCAAAGGAAGCTTGCCGCCAGCACCAGATATTGAGGTGCTGCACAGAAGATGGAAAGCTGCTTGTACAGGACTCCAATTTACCAGAAGCGATGCTCGAATAAAAGTCAATTATGCCAGCACGACTCACATTTCTGAAACCAATCCGGGCGCTATATATGAAGGTTTAAAAAAAGAGATACAATCGTGGCTGAAAACAGACGAGTTTTACAGCAAAATTGAGGTCAAGCTGAGGACACGAATCGGCAATCCCTCGGAAGCTGCCGTTCAAATATTTCTAGAGTGCGATGATTCTCAGATTTCTGAGTTGCCTTGGGATGCGTGGAATTTTCGGGAAGAATACCGCCAGAGTGAAATCATCCGCAGTTCGTCCGAGTATACAATACTGCACCGGCAAGAAACACAAGTAGGAATATATCTACCTTCTAGAGGAAGAATTTTATGTGTTTTAGGTAACAGTAAGGGAATAAATGTTACAAAAGATCGCAGAATTATCGAAAAAAGTTTGGGCGATAGCTGCCAATTAGAATTTTTAGACAACCCGACACCGGAAGAGTTTAACGATCGCCTTTTTGATGAAAAAGGCTGGCAAATTTTCTTTTTTGCCGGACACAGCAACAGCGATGACAATGCTACAAACGGAAGGCTGCACATCAATCAAAATCCTACCAACAATACTGTCACAGTAAATGATTTAAAATTAGGCGTACAGCAAGCGAGTTTTAAAGGCTTGCAATTGCTAATTTTTAATTCCTGTTCGAGTTTTGGATTAGCAGCAGATTTGGTGGCTCAGAATCATCATTTGCCGTCAATAATTGTGATGCGCGCGCCAATTCCAGACCAAATTGCTCACGATTTTGTGAAGTCTTTGCTTAGATATTTGGCGGAGGGAGATCTCTTATTTTTGGCAATGCGAAAAGCTAAGGATGATTTGCAGCGCTGGGAATCTCGATTTCCGGGCGCTAGCGGGATTCCGGTGCTGTGTCAGCATCCAAACTTTGAGGAATTAACGTTACCGGGATGCGGCGCAACTAAACCTGTGATTTCATCAGCAGATGGTGCGGCACCTCGCCCAAACCGCCCCCAATTTACAATTTCAACTAAATTTATGCAGCGTACCAGCATCAGTTTAGCTGTTTTGGCGATCGGCTATCCACTCACGGGCCCCAATCTGGCAGATGCAATCAACGCATTTGGGCGGGAAAACCACCGGAAAAATCAATTTTTAGCCGCTAAAATTTCCTACAATCTAGCTGCATTAATCAATCCTATTAACGGTGAGCCTTACTATAACTTATCCGAACTTTGTAAACAATTAAGCGATCGCAAATGCCAGCGAGAAGCAATGCAAAGTGCAGTCTGGCGGGGACTTCCAGAAGCTCACGCTCAAATATCCAAATCCTTCTTGCTGGAAAATAAACCTGAAGATGTTTTAAATGCGATCGGACTTTGCTTAAAAACTACTAAATACGATGGAGTCAAATCAGCTTGTTTCAAAAATCGTGGCTGGTTGCGATTCACTCAAAAACGATACAATTCAGCGGAAGCAGATTTAAGAACAGCCATATCTCTTAACAGTAATAGTCCCGAAGCTCAATGTTTTTTAGCGCAAGTCCTCGAAACTAAAGGTAAAGTACAAGACTCACTAAAATATTGGCAAGAAACCCTTAATCATGCGAATTCTAGCATCCCAGAACAAGATGAATGTCTCGAAATGGCAAAGGAGCGTTTACAAATCATAGGAAAGAGCAAATGAAAAAACAGACGGCATTTTGTATAAGCGCAAGCGCGATCGCATTTACATTGATTGCGATCGAAATTCTGCCTGATTCCTGGGAAAATGGCCCCGGTTTCCGCGAAATATTGGCCAACAATCCGATAATTTCCCCAGCAATCGCAGCAACGCAAAGAATACCCAACGGACAAATCCTGAATATTAGCGGCGAAGTGCAGCTACAGCGTCAAGATGGCAGAAATATTCGCCCGACAATCGGTACGCCAATTTATCCGGGCGACAAACTGCAAACTTTACAAAACGGACAAATTACTATCCAATGTGCGGATTTAGGAATTCAGTCAATTAAAGCAGGCGAAAATCAATTAAATAGCTGTTTATTGGCTAGCAACAAGTCGGAGTCTGACTGCAATAAAAATTTAATTAAATGTCCCGATCGCGGTGATGATAGAATTGCTTGGAATAATGCGCCAATTCCTTATACAATCAGTCCGAGGCGGACGCAATTGCTCGACAGCAAACCGACTTTGCGTTGGAATCCGGTTGCGGGTGCGACTAGCTATAAGTTGAGCCTCCTCGAAAATAATGCGAAGTTAAATTGGGAAATGACGGTTAGCGGTACTGAGGCTGTGTATCCGGGGGAACCGGCGCTGAAACCGGGTGTTAAGTACAGGTTGATTGTGGAAACGAATACGGGGGTTTCTTCGGAAAGTCCGCTGTTAGAGGAAGATACAGAGTTTGATTTGTTGGATGAGAAAGCAGTTGAGGGGGTGAAGGAGGCTGTGGGGGCGATCGACAAACAACTATCGAATCCAGTGGCTAAAAAATTAGCAACAGCACAGATATATCTTAGCACAAACTTGAATGCCGAAGCAATAGAAACCTTAGAAACTTTACCAAAAGCCGGAGTAGAAACAGCGCCAATTTACCGCAAGTTGGGGGAACTGTATCGGGAGCGATCGCAATTGATGCCGCAGGCTGAAATATATTATAAAAAGGCGATCGAGACAGCTAAACCCGATGAGACTGAGGAGCTAACCGAGGCTCGTTACGGTTTAGCACAAGTTTATTTATCTATGCGGAACTATCCCGAAGCGATACAGTATTTGAAGTTGTCACAAGAGGGATATCAAAGTTTGGGAGATTTATCAATGGTGGAAAAAATAGGCAAGCAATTACAAGATGCCCAAAGGAGGAAAGATCGGCAATAGTAATGTGTTGTGAAGTTAATTGTGGGTAAATTAATGTCGCAATCACCAGACTTTTTAGGGGCGGGTTCGTAAGGGATTTTGTCACCCACCAACAATCTTAATACACCCGCCCCACCCACCAATCACTTAATATCCCGGTTCTTGATAAGCCGGTTCTTGATAAGCCGGTTCTTGCCACTCGCGGCGGGGGGGTTCGGGATTGGGATTGTAAGGTACGATCGCCCCATCATCATTGACAATCATCCCATGAATAATCCTATTAGGCTGCACCGGTTTTGCCTTAATACTGCCTTTGCGGCCCTCCAACTTCGGCAACTTCGGAAACTCTTCCACCGGCATTCCCTTGACAGCTTGACTCATAAAATCGCGCCAATTGTAGGCGGCAGTACCGCTAGTTCCCCACGTCGGATAGTTGTCATCATTCCCCAGCCAAACGCCAGTCACCACCTGCGGAATATAACCGATAAACCACAAATCCCGCACGTTTTCTGAAGTACCAGTTTTGCCTGCAACAGCGCGATCGTTTAAAGCAGCAGGCCCGCCCGTACCTCCAGTTACCACACCCTCCAACATCCAAGTAGTAATCGCAGCACTATCCTTATCCAAAACTCGCTTTGGTTTAAAATTAGCCTTATAAATCACATCTCCCCGCTGATTTATCACCTTAGTAATTCCGTGCGCTTCAATAAAATTACCTTGGGATGCTAAAGTACCGTAAGCATTAGTTAACTCCAGCAAATTCACCTCAGACGAGCCCAAAGCCAGGGAATAAATCGGACTTAATTTAGACTTGATTCCCATATCGTGGGCTAATTTGATCGCAGGCTCAAAGCCGACATCAACCAACACCTTCACCGCCACCACATTCACCGAAGCCCTCAAAGCATCAGACATCGATCGCCAGCCACTAAACTTTTTGCCGTAATTGTTCGGTTGATAGCCGTCGAAAATAATTGGCTCATCTTGATAGCTGTCGTAAGGCGAAAAACCGGCTGCTATTCCCGCGGCATAAACCAACCCCTTAAAAGTCGATCCGGGTTGTCGCAAAGCCTGGGTAGCACGATTAAATTGGCTTTCCTTAAAATTTCCCCCGCCGACGAGCGCCTTAACTTCCCCAGTTTTAGTGTCCATAGAAACTAAAGCAGCCTGTTCAAAACCTTGACGGCGGCCATCAACCTCGATCGCATCTTTAACCACCTGTTCCGCTATTTTCTGCCACTTCAAATCCACCGTCGTCTCGACAGTCAAACCGCCAGCTTCCAAAGCATCCTTAGAAATATAGCGCGGCAATTCCTTGCGAATGTAACTAGCAAAATAAGGCGCGACTACTTTAAATCGCTTCGGCGGACTTTGTTTGACAGTCATAGGTTCTGCCATCGCCTCCTTCGCCTGCGCTTCTGTAATTACCTTTGCGTCTTGCATTTGTTTGAGCACAATATTGCGGCGTTCCTTAGCAATATTCGGATTAACCAAAGGTGAATATTCGCTCGGTGCAGGCGGCAAACCCGCCAAAGTTGCCATCTCTGCCAATGTTAATTGATCGACAGTTTTGCTAAAAAAAACCCAAGCCGCATCTGCGACTCCGTAGGAATCCGAACCCAAATAAACCAAATTTAAATATCTTTCTAAAATTTGGTCTTTAGTCAACTCCCGCTCTATTTTCTGAGCTAAAAGAGCCTCCCGAACTTTTCGCTTAAGACTTCTTTCTTGATTGAGAAAAACCACGCGAGCCAATTGTTGGGTAATTGTACTGCCGCCCTGTACCAAATCTCTCGCTACCAAATTAGAAGCTATCGATCGCACAATACCTTGATAATCCACCCCGCCATGTTCGTAAAAACGGCGGTCTTCGATAGAAATAAAAGCTTTCTTCAACAAATCGGGAATTTCATTAAGTTTTAGCTTATCTCTAGTTGCTGGCCCCGACTGCAATAAAATCGTATTATCTGCAGCCTTAATTGTCAGCGTTCCATCGCGGCTAAACGCTGACAAATCGTTAACATCCGGCAAACCTTTATTTAAGGTGTGCAAAATCCATAAACCGTATATTAAAGCGCCACCGCCCACACTAACAACACCTATGACTATCCAAAATCGCGGGCGTCGGGACCGTAGCTTTTTTAACTTTTCCTGTAGTTTGCTATTTCTCGGCAGCGCGATATTTTCCGGTAGCTCAGTATTTACTACTTGCAGTTGGGTGTTTTGCAAGCCGCTATTTTCCGGTAGTTTGCTGCTATCGAACCTCTTGATTTTTTTTGACGATCTCGTTCTGCGCCTACCGAATACCGGCTGCAACAATTCTCTTCCCTTTGCTTGCAGCATAGTAACTTGAGGTTCAATTTCCAACCAAACGATTAAGCGCTTCAACCCTTGCCAATGGCGCTGGACTCTTGGATATTCACCGTCTTTTGGGTAGGAATATTCTGATGCTAATTCTGACTCTTCTGGAGGTTCAGCATCTTCTGATACCACATACTCCGATCGCTCATCCATTGCCTGTGGATACAATTCAGGCAGGGACGGTGACGAGTTTAGCCCCGTGCTATTGGCAGCATTTGGCGATTCTCGATCGGAATTACCCCTTGCTGCCTTAGTGACTTTGCTCAATTTATCCTTGATATTTGAGAAAAATTCTGCCACGTTCAGACCTTCAAACCTCATCAACTTCAATTAAAAATTAAAAATCAAAAAGGCTAGCCTCCTTCAATTTTTAATTTTTAACTTGACATTTTTTATTCAACAACACTGCGAACAGTCTTGAGTTAATTATTTTGAATTAAAAACTATTTAACTCAAAATTCCCCACTCTTAATTCTTCTTAACTGGTATGACCAAGTGCCAAGGCTGCTACCAGCATACCCAAAACCAGGAAAGGCTGAGCGCTAGCCTGATATTTAACATCATTTTCCAGGGGATTGCGTAAAAAGTACATATCCTGAAAAGTAATTTGGGGAATTATCAGCAGTAGCAGAATGACAGCGTAAAGGTTTTGGTGGATGCTGATCAGGTAGCCTGCAATCCCAGCTTGAAAGATGTCGATCATCAACACGCAAATCCAAGCTGCAGTGCTGATACCAAACATCACTGGCAAAGATTGTAACCCTAATTGCCGATCGCCCTCGACACTTTTAAAATCGTTAACGATCGCAATTCCCAGCCCAGCCAAACTGTAAAACAGGGTCAAAATCATAATGGTAGCATCAAGTTTGCCGAACAAAGCGTGACCGGCCCACCAAGGCAGAGCAATGTAGCTAGCACCCAGGGCATAATTTCCCAACCAGCCATTCTGCTTGAGTTTCAGCGGTGGCGCAGAGTAGATGTAAGCTAGAAACGCGCCGCCGAGAGTCAAGACAGTCATGATTGGGAATTCGTGACCCGCCCACAAGTCTAGAGCATAAGCCACCCCAATGCCTGCGGCTAATAATACCAAAATTTGCGTTACTACTTGGGGAATCGAGATGATACCGGAGGGAATCGGGCGGTAGGGTTCGTTAATAGCGTCGATGTCGCGATCGTAAAAATCGTTCAAAGTTTGAGTGTAGCCAGTAAGCAAAGGCCCTGACATCAACATACAAGCTGCCGCGATCGCAAAATTCTCTAAATTCCAAACATAGTTTCCAGAAGACGCAGCCCCGCACACCACGCCCCAAATTAAGGGAATCCAGGTAATCGGTTTCATCAGTTGCAAGCGAATCTTCCAGATCGAAGTTTCCCCGCTAGAAGCGCCTTTCATGCCCAACAGTTGCCGAGTTTTGGCACTGCGATCTGCGGTAGCAGCACTTTCCGGTGCAGCTTCTGGAGAGATTTGAGATGGAGGAGAGTCAGACATAATTTGATGTTAGCGGTACTGCTACTGTTGTGTCGTTGTGCGTTTGAATAATAATTCTGACAGTATACAACTGATATTTAAGGCAATGTCTGGAAAACTTACCCTGGATTGGAGTTGATGCTAGGGAAAATTACCATTTTTACCAATATTGTTTGATATCATTATTTTGTGCAAATGTCAAGATTTTTAAAAGTTTTTTTGAATTTTTCGTTGGGTTCGCCTGCTGGGGAGATTTTTGCCAGCAGGTAGATTCTATGTCAGTTACCAGGATGCGATCGAGCTTTTTGTCCTGCTAACCTTGAATCATCCGATCGAGCCAAAACCGGTGGCAGAAACTCAATATGTCTTCTACATGACTTACCCAACTAAGCTGTTTGCACTAAGCTGTTGCGGTCTATAAATTATAGAACCCATTTGACATCTTTGAGTTTTTAGGTTGGGTGACGAGAAATATAGACAGAAACTGGTTTCTGAGATTTACGCGGGCGAGAAACCGGGTTTCTTGGAGTTTTTGGTTGGGTGACGAGAAATATAGACAGAAACCCGGTTTCTGAGATTTACGCAGAATAGATGTCAAATGGGTTCTATATGTCACAAAACAATTCCCCCAATGAGTGGGCTGGGCTGGGAGTCCGCCCGCCCCGAACATAAAATTTAAATGCCGCGACAGTTTAACAACTGCAACTTAACAAATATGGCGGTAGGAATCAAAAGGCAGTCCCGTGCGCCGCTTGACATCAATAACTGATTTGTATGCACCTTTGATCTGCCTTTCTCTAACTATTGTTTCAGCCACAACCCGATCTAAACCGCTCTGAATTAACTCTTCCGGCGACAGAATATTTAACCGTTTCCAACTAAATTGTGATTCTTTTTGATAATTGTAGCTGAAGCAAATCATCGGAGCGATGCGTCTGACGTGACTTTCGGGAACTCCGGCGATTTCTGATAACTCTTCGGCGTGGGTAAAAATGTAACCTTCGTTTTGCAAAGATTCAATATCGTTAGCGTAGACGATCGGCAAACCCAATATTCTGACCAAATCGTCTTTGGTGCACTCATTAATATCTATTTTGCCGCGCTCTTTTGCCAGTTCTTGGGCATTTGTCGCAGTTGCCGGAACGAGTAAGCCTTTGGGTGCGGTTTTGATGAGATAGCGCTTTTTCAAGGCAAAAGCAGTGACAATTTGAGCTATCCAAACCAGAGTTCCCAAATTAGTTGATGAAGATAGCGCTAGTGCTGCTAAAGTAATGCCAACACCCCACCCCATCCAACTGCGAATATTTGTTTTTTGGCCTGCATAGGCGATCGCCAATCCGCCGAAGTAGGGAATAAAAGAATACCACACCCAGTTGGGAGTTTGACGCAGCCAGTATAAATCTTGAGACACTTTAGTTTTATCCTTAAATAGCTGTGATCTCACACTTATTTCAATCCCACTTTAAAAAAAGTGGGCTTCCCTCTTCCCTCTTCCTTCTTCCCTCTTCCTTCTTCCGACTTCCATCGGACTGACATCCGTTACATCCGTTACATCCGTGGAGCGAATCCGTTGCCGAACTTCCTTCTTCCTTCTTCCTTCTTAATTACAATTCTCGGAGCAGTTTTTGGCGTTTTTCTTCATATTCTTCGGCGGTAATTGCGCCCATATCGTAAAGTCCTTTCAATTCGGCGATCGCCCCTGTCACATCTTTTGCCCCTCTGAGCATATATCCAGAAGGCAATGATCCGTGATTGTACTGTACCTGAAAAGCTTGTTCCGACATCAGCAGCAAGCCGAGAAAATCAAAAAATGCGATCAGTGAGGGAATTAACGTCCAGGAAAAAAGCAAATATAATAGCCCTGCTACGTTATTTCCCAAATAAAATTTGTGTCCTCCGAAACCTCCAATAAAAAAAGCTAACACAACTGCTACGGTTTTATCTTTTACCATTTTCCCTTTCCCCAGTTTTTGTACTTTAACTTGTGCGATCGAGCTAAGCAGTATTACTAATTTTTACTCATTTATTAGGGTTTTTGCGAAATTTAGACATGGCAAAATACAGCAGAACTATACCGGCTTGAGCTTGTAGAATGACCAAGTAGCCTCTCATGAAATAATTTAGTTCGCTGCCTGAATTGAGAGAAAATATTAAAATGCCTAGAGCTGCGTAGGGTGCGAAACGCATCCAATTCGGTGCTCCCTCTAACTTGCGGCTGTTGAAATTGCTCATTCGTGCGACCCATCTACAAAAACCGGACAAGATGTTACTTCTATGTTAAAACAAGTTTTTCCGTTTAGCTTCCCAATTTGGGACTAGATTGAAGATCGCGGGCGGGTGGCGCACCTGCTTTTTTGGCAGTTTATCAAACCTGCGAAAAAAGCAAGGTGAATTCACAATTATTAACAACCGCGCGACTTAACTCGCGCCGCCGCCCAAAAGAAACAGGCTCAGGAGAGTTCCGCTGTTCCAAAGACTGTGGAGAAGCATGGGAGCGAGGAGATTGCGCGATCGCGTGTACACAAAGCCCAACACCGCACCCAAAGTCGCCAAAGGCAGAATCTCGGAGACACTCAAGTGAGCCACAGCAAACAAGAAAGCCGAGGCTGCGATCGCCCCCCAAACAGGCAAATAGCGAGTCAGAGAAGGCAGCAGAAAGCCCCGAAACACGATTTCCTCAAAAACCGGAGCGGCGATCGCAGCAGTGCCGAAAAACACCGCCAGAGCCACGTTGTCCCTACCTTCAAGGACGATCGGCAAAATCGGATTGCTGCCACCTTGTCCCTGCCATAATTGCTGATTGATCAGGGACACCACAACTACCAAAGGCAAGGCCACAAAATAGCCGCCGAAGCCCCACAAAAACCAATTTTCCCGCCAATTAAGCCGAAACCAACCATCAGGCAAAGGCAAAAAAGACTTAATTGAAAAATACAGTACCGAAAGCCCGCCAGCCGACAGCAACAAATAAGTAGCAAAGATATAAAAAGCCTTTTCGCGCGGGTCAAAACTAGCAGGATTTAGCTTGAGAACAGCCAGAGAAACTGGCAGCAACAAATAGGGAATCAAGATTTGCCCGACAAAGAAAAAGCCGACCACAAGCACCTGCCAAACAATCTCGCCATCCCAAGGCACATCCCAAGCCAAACTCCCATTTCGCGCCAACAGCGGCCCGGAATCTGCCTTATCTAACTGCCGCCGCTGCAACAGCCACTGTACAGTCAAACCAACCAGCAAAACCGTACCGATGCAAAGCGCGATCGCCGGAATGCCTACAATAAGTGCTAATTTTTCTATAGCTTTTTCAGCCGTTGCTTGCTCTGTAGCTTGCAGGGCTGCTAGTTCCTTAGAACGTTCTTGCAGCTTGTAAAGTTGAGCGAGAGCGCGATAGCGAAACCAACCATCCAAAGACTTTTGAATGCGCTGCTCCGCATCCGGCAGCAGTTGAGGCGGATCGCTCCAAATTCCAGTTAAAACTCTAGCAGTTGCCACCGAAGAATCGCCATCACTTTCAGTTTTGTACCGCTCCAATAAATTTTTCCAAGTTTGGATTGCTGCCTCAGTTTTGTCATTGCTTGCCTGCAAAATCCCGACGCGCAAGTCAATTTCGTTTTGCAGCGCTAACTGTTGCTTTATCGACTCTGACAAAACCTGTTTTTGAGCCAAATTCTGAGTATTATTATCAGGTTTAGCTGCGATAGCAGACTGAATATCTTTAATTTGCGATCGAGTTGTTGTGATAGCTTTTCGTGTGGTATCTCGTGCTTCTTGATACTGCGTCAAAGCAGTATTTAAAGGCTCTGTACCGACAATATTGTTGCGTGCCGAAGTTAAATTAGCATCGCCATCGTTTTGTGGTTGCCACTCCGAGGCGTGAAGCAGCAAATTTGTCTGGTAGAGTTCCAGCCGGCTTTGAATTTGCGGCTGGTTCCAACTACCAACTAAAGATAAACCGACTAGGGCGATCGCGATCGCCGTTAAAATACTTAAAATTATCCGCTTCAGTGTCATTCCTGCTTTTCCGTCCCGCGCAAATCCGTGGCTAAGTCTTGTCCGTCTTTAATCATAGGCGGTTGCAGCCGATCGTGTCCCCGGAACTGGTAAAATTTCTAGTGGCTTATTTTTTTCATTCCCTCAAGCCCCGAAATTCAACCGCCGGCTCCCCTCTAAAATCTAAAATCTAAAATCTAAAATCTAAAATCGAATGACTCGCATTATCTTAGTCCGTCACGGCAAAAGCACCTACAATCTAGAGCGCCGCATCCAAGGCCGCCTCGACAAATCAGTTTTGACAGAAGCAGGGCGCAGCGGCGCGATTCAAGTAGGCGACATACTCAGCACCATCGCCTTCGATGCTGCGTATACAAGTCCCCTGAAGCGAGCCCAAGAAACAGCCGAAATCATCCTGTCGCGCTTGACAAATCCGCCACAACTGCAACCAACCGATAAATTGATGGAAATCGATTTACCTCTGTGGGAAGGAATGCTGCGCCAAGATGCGATCGACCAATTCCCCGACGCATATCAGCAATGGCAAAAACAGCCTGACAAATTTTCCATGAAACTACCTTCAGCCGAAGGAGAAGTCGAACACTTTCCAGTATTGGCAATATTTGCTAACGCCCGCAATTTTTGGAAAGAGCTTTTTTCTCGCCACCGGGAAGGCACAATTCTAGTAGTAGGTCACAACGGAATCAACCGCGCGCTCATCGCTACAGCCTCCGAAATTTCTCCGAATTACTATCAATCTATTCAGCAGTCAAATTGCGGAATTAGCGTCATCAATTTTGGGCCTTCTCCTGTAGGTGGCGATAAAAAAACAGAGCAAAATAAGAAAATTGCCGTTCAATTAGAATCGCTGAATTTAACCGCCCATACCGGAGAAAAATTTCCGAAACCGAGGGACGGACACAGCGGCCCGCGCTTGTTGCTGGTGCGTCACGGCGAAACAGATTGGAATAAAGCAGGTAAATTTCAAGGACAAATAGACGTACCTCTCAACGATAACGGTCGCGAACAAGCTCGGCAAGCCGCAGAATTTCTCAAAGATGTAAAATTAGATTTTGCGATTAGCAGTTCCATGCTGCGCCCGAAAGAAACTGCGGAAATTATTCTCAAACATCACGAGGGTTTGCAACTACAACTTCGCGACGAATTGAGAGAAATTAGTCACGGACTTTGGGAAGGAAAGTTTGAATCAGAAATAGAACAATCCTATCCGGGTTTGCTGGATGAATGGAAAACATCTCCAGAAAACGTACAAATGCCCGAAGGCGAAAATTTGGAGGAAGTTTGGACAAGGGCGATCGCAGCTTGGCAAGAAATTGTACGATCGGTTTCTGGTACAGGAATTGTAGTTGCTCACGATGCCGTCAACAAAGCCCTTCTGTGCCACCTGTTCAATTTGCAACCCGAACATTTTTGGCAATTCAAACAAGGAAATGGGGCCGTTAGCGTCATCGATTATCCCCACGGCCCCGACGGTTTGCCGGTATTGCAGGCGATGAACATTACAACTCATTTAAGCGGCGGCATTTTTGACAAAACAGCCGCCGGAGCACTTTAATTTGTAAGGCGATCGGCAAAGTGTAGCAGAGAAAATCCCCTCTGCTACAATTCCCCCGCCTAACAAATGTCCGAACCTTAATAACAACCACCAAGCATTCTGAATTATTGAAACCCTTGCTTTTATTACTTATTCCTTCTTACCTCTTCCTTCGTGTACTTCGCGTCTTCGCGGTTCGTACTTCCCTCTTCCCGACCTCCGTTACATCCGTTAAATCCCGTACATTGCTCGATCCCGAACTTCCTTCTGCTATATGAGTCGCGAACTGCTACAAAATGTACGAATCCTAGATCCAGTTTTAGGGAGCGATCGCACTGCTGATATTCTAATTACAGAAGGTCAAATCGCAGCAATCGAAGAAAACATGACCGAGATTCCCGCCGACACGGAAGTACGAGATTCTCGGGGACTGATTTTAGGGCCGGGATTAACAGATATCTACAGTCACAGCGGTGAACCGGGTTTTGAGGAACGGGAAACCCTGGAATCCTTGATGCAGGCGGCGGCTGCTGGCGGTTTTACGCGGGTGGCGATTTTGCCGGATACATCGCCGCCTGCCGACAACTTGGCCGGTTTAGCTTTGTTGCAGCAACATATCCGCAATTTGTCGCCGGGGCTGCCCCGCTTGTATTTTTGGGGCGCGCTGACAGCGGGCGTTAAAGGGCAGCAGATGGCTGAGTTGGGCGAGCTGGCCTCCTCTGCGGTGGTGGGGTTTGCTGACGGTTTGCCGCTTAGCAATCCGGCTCTGGTGAGGCGTTTGCTTGAATATATTCAGCCTTTGGACAAGTCGGTGGCTTTGTGGCCGTGCGATCGAACTTTGGCCGGAAATGGCGCTGTGCGGGAGGGTGCGGTGTCGGTGCGTTTGGGTTTGCCGGGAATTCCTGCGACTGCGGAAACATCGGCTTTGGCGGCCATCCTAGAGTTGGTGGCATCGGCGGACACGAAGGTACACATCATGCGCGTTTCTACGGCGCGCAGCGTGGAATTGATTCGGGATGCTAAGGCGCGGGGTTTGCCGGTGACTGCGAGTGTGACTTGGATGCACTTGCTGTTGAATGTTGGGGCAATTTCAGGCAGCGCTAAAGGTTCTGGAGGCGGTAAAAATGCTCTGACTGCTTCGTTTGCTTACGATCCGAATTTACATCTGGAACCGCCGCTGGGCAATCTGGACGACCAATTGGCGCTGATTCAAGCTGTGAAAGATGGGGTGATTGATGCGATCGCGATCGACCACAGCGCGCATACTTACGAGGAGAAAACTGTGGCTTTTGCTGATAGTCCGCCTGGGGCGATCGGCTTAGAATTAGCCTTGCCTTTGCTCTGGCACGGACTGGTAGAAACTGGCAAAATTTCGGCTTTAGAACTGTGGCGAGTGTTGAGCTCCGGCCCCGCCGTTTGTCTCGGACAAACGCCCCCCAAGGCTGCACCGGGAGTCTCTGCTGAGCTAATTTTGTTTGACCCGTTAATGACTTGGACGGTTGAGGCGCACAGTCTGAAGTCGCGATCGGCAAATACGCCTTGGTTGGGACAACAATTAGCGGGAAAAGTTGTGAAAACTTGGATTGATTGACCGTTGGAATTAGGATTTAACGAACCGCGAAGGCGCAAAGGGCGCTAAGGAAGAGAAAGAAGATGGAGAATAGCAGCGGTAATATCAATTCCTCTCTTCATCGTCCTGTATTCATTTCTCTGGGATCTCTCTGTGTTCTCTGTGTTCTAGTCAGGTTAAATCATTCCGATACAACCGGAAACGATATAATTTGGTAACTGGAAGCTTTGGATAAGGCATGGTAAATATATGGTTGCTGTCGTTCCTTTGTGGAATTCCCCACCACTAGACTTGACATTACACATCAACGAAATTCATGTTTGGCGCGTCTCTCTAGCTCAAACAGAAACTTGTTTGCAGAATTTACAACAAACTCTTTCAACCGACGAACAGACAAAAGCAGAGCGTTTTCACTTTCCCAAAGATCGAGATCAATTTATTGTAAGTCGCGGTGCGCTGAGAGCGATTTTGAGTCGCTACCTGCACATAAATCCCTCCCTTCTACGCTTTGAATACAATCCCTACGGCAAACCATCTCTCACCGTCGCCCAAGGTGGAAACACCCTGCGTTTTAATTTGTCTCACACTAGGGGAATAGCTCTAATTGCTATAACCAATAATCGAGAAATTGGTGTCGATATTGAAGCGATAAAGCCCAAAACTTCTTGTTTAGAAATTGCTGAAAGATTTTTTTCACCCTTAGAACAATTAGCACTTTGTTCGCTGCCAGAACATCTCCAGACGAAAGCTTTTTTCACCTGTTGGACTCGCAAAGAAGCTTATATCAAGGCAGTAGGCAAAGGACTTTCTCTTCCTTTAAATGAGTTTGATGTCACCCTCGCACCAGGAGAACCACCAGCGCTGTTAAATGTTAAAGAAAGTCCCGATGAAGCATCCAAATGGTCTTTAATTGAATTAATTTCTAGTTCAGATATGGTTGCGGCTGTTGCAGTTGCAGGGGATTGCCACAAACTTGATTGTTGGCAGTGGACGGCAGAGTGTTGAGTTATGGTTCGTATCATTGTCCGAGACAATTTGGGCTTCGACTCAACAGATAGAACTTCAATAAAAAATGCAATTCTAGCCTATATTGTGACCCATACAAAATATAAAATACAGCGTATTTCAGGTTGATGAAGTACGCACTCCTAACCGGGTTTATTTAGAGTTTTCGCATCTCAACAGATTCTGTTCTGTGACACCCGGTTTCTCGCTCCCTACATCTACATGGAATATGCTCTCTAATAGCCAATCAGGGTTTTGGAGATTCTTTATGAACCAGTCGGTGCAGGCCGACTTTGTTTGACTTTATGGCGGTTTCCACCGCCGAATCGTAAAGATTGTCCTGTATTCACATCTCTCTTGTCTTCCTCTGTGTTCTCTGCGCCCTACCGCCGGTTAAATCATTCTGATACAACCGGAAACGATATGACAAATTTTTGTTCGCAATAATTGATTGCAAAACTACCTGCTGTTGCACTTGAGAAAAGTAGGAATTCTCGACGCTTGACAGTCACAGCTTAAGGAAAGGTTGACGACTTAGCATCCGCAGGCTAGAAACTAAATTGATGGTAATTGTTCTTGAATCTTGGGGCGAAAAATGTTTGTTTTTTTCCTTCCGGGTTCGGCCCGATCGCGGGAAAGTCGATCGCACGCCAAACTTGCGTACTGTACAGGTAAAATAAGGACACAATAATGTTGTGTCCCTAGGTCATATTTAACGGCAACTTTGCACCCTACAAATGATGTAAAAATTCAACCGAATCGATAGCCAAATCCCCGTACCGTAATGATATATTCCGGTTGACTGGGATCGATTTCCAACTTTTCGCGCAGCCAGCGGATGTGAACGTCAACTGTTTTGCTGTCTCCGATAAAATCTTGACCCCAAATTTTTTCCAACAACCGATCGCGAGACCAAACTCGCCGGGGATTACTCATAAATAGTTCCAGTAAGCGAAACTGTTTAGGAGAAAATTTTACTTCAATGCCGCGAACCAATACGCGGCATTCTTCGGGATACAAAGTTATGCTCTTATATTGCAGCATCACCGGTTGCGACAACTGACCTAGGCGCTGGCGACGCATCAGCGCCCGACAGCGAGCGATAAATTCCCGCATTCCAAAAGGCTTGGTTAGATAATCATCAGATCCGGCTTCTAGATAAAAAGCGCAATTGTTCGCACTTCCTCTAGCGCCGATAATTAAAATAGGAACTGGATTGCCTTGGTGCCGTAACATTCGACACAGATCCAAACCGTTAATTGAATCCATAATTAACAGGTTAAAGGCAAATTCACCGTGGTATGACGAGGAAGCCTGCACAGAAGGCAGAGCGCCCGGCCCGTCGCTAGTAACCACCACCTCATAGCCCTGTTCTTTAAGGGCTAAAGCTAGCATTTCCCGCAACAGGTCTTCACCTTCCAATAACAAGATGCGGCCGGCTTGTCCAACAGCCAACCTTGAAGGACTTTCGCTTAATTCAGCAGAAGACATAAATATCAGTGGGAGTTATGTTTGTATGTGGCTAGCGTGAGGTGCCTTCTTCAGTAGCTGAGGCCTCTCGCGCTGCGATCGCTTGTACGCGATCGCCATTTGTTCCTTAGCGAAGCCCTTGAAGAGGATCGCTTGTAATCCCTAGCCAGCCCATCCCACAGACACGCGCTCGACTATTTCTACTTGCTCGTGCAAAAAGTACAGCCGTAGAGCAGTTGCGATAGCTGCGCTGTTTGCCTGCGTCCAGGCATCAGAAGCCCGGTCATTTTTAGGGGTTGGTGTTAATTTCATAAAACATTGCCCGCCGTTAATTGACCGGGTAACACCCAATCTATAGGGAGATGCTTGTTATACTACTCTTAAAAGGTTATTAAAAGGTAAAGTTTTGGTAATTAATTGGTTAAATTATTCCAGTTAAGTAATATCGCTGTAAAGTTGCGATCGGACTGTAGAGCTTTGTTTAAGAATACAATGATAAATTTGCCCAAAGTTCTTTTTCTGCGCTTGCCGGCTAGGATCGAGTTTGTAAGTAAAAATCTGTAAACTGCCTATAATGTTGCTGCATTTGAGTACCTGGCCGGAGGTAGAAGCTTATCTAGAAAGTTCCCGCGGCATAATTATCCCGATCGGCTCGACGGAACAGCACGGGCCCACCGGCTTAATCGGAACTGACGCCATTGCTGCTGGTGCGATCGCCCTTGGTGTCGGCGAAGCTGCCAATGCCTTAATCGGCCCGACAATTAATGTGGGGATGGCCTTGCACCACACCAGCTTTCCCGGCAGCATCAGCCTCCGACCCCAGACCCTGATTCTCGTAATCAGAGATCATATCACATCTTTAGCAAAAGCTGGATTTGAGAAATATTTCTTCATTAACGGTCACGGCGGCAACATAGCCACGATGAAAGCAGCATTTTCCGAGACTTACGCGCATTTGTCGGACTTAAATCTACCAAATGCCGAGCGCATCCAGTGTCAAATCGGCAACTGGTTCATGTGCGGTTCAGTCTACAAACTCGCCAAAGAATTGTACGGAAACCAAGAAGGTTCCCACGCCACCCCCAGCGAAATCGCCTTAACCCAGTACCTTTATCCAGAAGCAATCAAGCAAGCACCGCTTTCGGAACAAGCTGCATCCGGGTACAAAATTTACAGTGCTGCTAACTTCCGACGGCGATATCCCGACGGCAGAATGGGTTCAAATCCGGCCCTAGCAACCCCAGAACACGGCCAGCAGTTTTACGAGTTAGCAGTCAAAGAACTGACTAATAACTATTTAGAGTTTTTGAACTCAGATTAACAATTGCCTGAAAATCTCGATCAATTGCGTTTTAATCCGAGGCCAGATCCTCCTCGCACCCCTCTTAGGTCGGGGGAATTTGAGATGAATCCTGTCTTCTCGTTACCAGGAAGAGCCTGGTAATGAAGATCCAGAGATTCCGCCTCCTAATCTGTTCTTGCTGTCTCCTGTTGTTATATAGAAGCGGTTCTTGGGAACGAGCATACACCCGCCCCCGCCGATTTCTACGCCGCAGCTTCCTCTTGGGCTTCAGCTTCCGGTGCATCAGGGACATCTTGCTTGATCGTCAAATAGCGAATCACTTCCTCGCTTAGACGCATGGCGCGTTCCATAGGAAAAATTGCAGCGCCAGGAGCAGTATAGTTCATTTGAACGTATACTCCGTCGCGGTGCTTGCCGATTTCGTAAGCCAAGCGGCGCTTGCCCCGGTGCTGAGTTTCGATATTTTCAGCACCTTGATCGCGCAAAATAGTTTGATATTTCGCGATCGCCGCGTCAGTCATTTCCTCACCCAAATCAGGGCGCAGAATGTACATTGTTTCGTAAATAAACGGTTTCATGGCAATAATCCCCTTATGGACAACAAGGCTTCTCACGAAGCAAGGACTTATCATCATATCCCAATAATGAACAATCTCAAAACTAAAAAATCAAATTTCCGAAACAACGGTCGATCGCGGTGGAGCACACTGTGGACGTACAGTATCATGGGGGCGATCGCACTTTTAATGCTCTTCCCCCTGCTGTGGCTGCTGAGTACCTCCCTCAAATCCCCAACCGAAAACATCTTTCAATATCCCCCGCAACTGTGGCCACAACAGCCAACCCTCGAAAACTTCATCAAAGTGTGGCAAACCAACCCCTTCGGCCGCTACCTGTTCAACAGCACCCTAATTGCCGGCCTCACAGTCAGCATCAACGTTTTGTTTTGCGCCCTCGCCGCATACCCCTTAGCCCGACTAAACTTTCGCGGCCGCGAAGCCATCTTAATTACGATCGTTTCCACCATCATGATACCCTTCCAAATAGTCATGATTCCGCTGTACATATTGACAGTGCAACTCGGATTAAAAAACAGCTATTTAGGCGTAATATTTCCCGGACTAGCCTCAGCCTTCGGGATATTTTTATTGCGGCAAGCATTCCTAGCAGTTCCCAAAGAATTAGAAGAAGCCGCCCGCATCGACGGCTGCACTGAATTAGGTATTTGGTGGCACGTCATGATTCCGGCAATTAAGCCAGCTTTAGTCACTTTAGGAATTTTTGTATTTATCGGTTCGTGGAGCGATTTTCTGTGGCCACTGCTAGTTTTAGACAGACCAGAATATTACACGTTACCTTTAGGAGTTGCTAATTTAGCCGGGACATTTTCCTTAGATTGGCGTTTGGTAGCGGCGGGTTCAATTATTTCCATTGTTCCAGTTTTAGGACTGTTTTTAGTATTGCAAAAATACATTGTACCGACAGAAGCCGCCGCCGGAGTCAAAGGATAGATTGAGGGGGCATTGGGCGAGCGCGAAGCGGAGGGATGGGGCATGGGCATTGGGCATTGGGCGAGCGCGAAGCGGAGGGATTGAGCTCTAGCGTTGCGGAGGGATGGGGTATTGGGCATGGGGCTCTAGCGTTGCGGAGGGATGAGGCATTGGGCATCGTCAGTCTAAAATTCTTCCTTCTTCCTGATGACTAATGACTAATGACTAGCCTTCGGCTTCGCTCTTCGACTAAAATAACTAATAACTAATGACTAATAACTAATAACTAATGACTAATGACTAATGACTTCTTCCTTCTGCAACACAACGGACAAAATTTATTTGCTATGTACGAACTGCCCGAAATCCGCTGGATTGTTGACCGCGCTGCGATCGCAGATACGATCGTAGCATTTGCCAATGCGTTCGATGCCTTCATACTGGCAAAAAGTGCGGTCGCATTTAGCAGACGAAATAGATATCGACTACTCGGAATTCAGGGGTGAACCTCCCAGACGAGTAACTGCAGAAGAATACATAAAACAGCGGGTAGAAGGTCTTGCGGGTTTGCCAACGCTACAAGTCAGCACAAATCACGAGGTAACTCTTAACAAGAATACTGCCGAATGCAAGTCTGTCTATCAAATTTATCGACTTGACCCGACTCGCGAATCGGGAAAGAATCGGTTGGATACAGCAGGAAACTATTTTCACTCCTTGATTCAAAAAACAGACAGACATTGGCTAATCGCAGGAATCAAACAAACTGTGGTGATTGTCAGCGGCAATCCACAAGTTCACGGTACCCTGCGCGGTACATCGCCATCATAAAATCTAATTTTTAACAGAAATTAGATCCACTTTTTTATGACTCAAAATTTCCCCTTACCTCGGAGTGAAAACCGCACTAGGATAAGCAATCCGCTTGTGATTGAACTGTTCCCAAACCCGCACAAAAATCTCTGCAATTAAAGACATATCTTCCCGCGTCAAACCAGAATCCAACAACTGATTATCCTGCCAACGAGCGCGCAAAATCTTATTAACCATATTCAAAGCTTCCTCGTGAGTGGCATCCTTGAGCGATCGCAAAGCAGCCTCGCAAGAATCCGCCAGCATCAAAATCCCAGTTTCCCGCGACTGAGGAATCGGGCCTACGTAACGAAAATCCTTCTCCGTCACTTCCCGAATTGCGATGGCTAACTTAGAATTATCCGCATCTGCCAAAGCCATCTTTAAATCTTCTGGTTTTTGGGCAGCATCTTGCTTCGCTTGGTGATAGAAATAAGCAATCAACATCGTACCTTGGTGTTCGGGAATAAACGCCTGAATCGCCTTCGGCAATCGGTGCTTGCGCGCCATCAGCAACCCTTCGCTAACGTGCTTTTTAATAATTTCAGCGCTTTTCCAAGGGTCATTAATTTCATCGTGTTTGTTTCCCCCGCCCATTTGATTTTCGCAAAATCCGAGCGGATCGTGCATTTTTCCAATATCGTGGTATAATGTTCCAGTCCTGACCAGCTCAACATTGCAGCCGAGTTCCCGAGCCGCAGCCTCCGCCAAACTAGCCACAAACAGCGTGTGCTGAAAAGTCCCCGGAGCCTCGGCAGCCAACTTCTTTAACAGCGGGCGGTTGGGATTGGCAAGTTCCGCCAGCCGGATCGGGGTAATCAAGTCGAAAACGTGTTCTAAATAAGGGCTGATGCCGATCGCCACAACGCTCCAAGCCAAACCGGCCAAACTTTGGGCGCCCACCGTACCGAGAACGAGGTACCAAATCGCACCGGCAGCCGCACTGGCAATCAAAGTCCCCACCAGATAAACCGAGCCCTGAGTCAAGCCCACAGCCACGCCCAAGAGAGCCAACTCCTCGCGCGATCGCAGCCGCCCGGCCATAAAAGCGCCCAGCAATCCCCCCGCCGCGCTAGCCACCAAATGAATCAACTCCACATTTAAGCCAACGGGCAGCAGCGCCGACAGCAGCCCCACCACAGTCACTCCCACCGCAGAACCGTAGAAGCCACCGGCTAAAATGCCGATCGCGGGCAAACTCGTCCAAGGCAGCCCCAAACTCACCAGCACGGGCGCGCTCAAAGTCAGCAACAGCAACAGCAAATGATCTCTCCGGCGCAAGCGGTAGTGCCTTTCTACCAGCAGCACGATCGCAATTGCTCCCGACACTAAACACACAAACCCCGCCAGCCCCAGCCAATTCACCCCCCGCCGGCTCAAACCAAAATAGTCCAGCAACACGAAATCTTGCTGCGATATTTCTTTTCCTTCTGTAACAATAATATCGCCCTGCTTGACGGCGATCGTCACCGGTTTCACCTTTTGCGCCGCCAATTCAGCTAGCTGTTTGGTTGCTTCGGGATCTTTTACCAGATTTGGCTGCAAAATCGCACTTAAACCTTCAACTGCCAAAGCTTGCGACTCTAAAGGCACTTCATCTGCTATTTGCAGCTTCACAGCTTCTTTCAACATCTCTTTTGGCAACCCCGGCGGGATACCTTGAGCCAGCATTATTTTTGCCACTCGACTCATACCCGTTTGGGTTTTCTGCCAAGCTGCATCCGACAAATCGAACAACGAAGTATCGTAAATCTGTCGGAGTCCAGAAACCGAAGGTTTTTCCAGCGCCTCCACAGCACTGGCATAGTGGATGCGAGCGGAGGAAATACTGTCTGTCAGGCTTTTGAACTCTGCTGCTGAGACCGATCGACTGTAAGCTTGCAGTTGAGTCAGAGCCTCCTGCTTAGACTGGCTATCTGTCGGCGCATCACTGGCGGGGGAATCCAAATTCAACTTCTCGGAAGTTGCGCCGCTAGAGTCTCCAGCCCCCGCCAAAATCGATCGCCACTCCCACTCAGGACAGCGCCTCAAGTAAAGCTGAGTCGAATTTGAGAGCGCCGAAGTGGCGGCAAACGGAAACGAGCCTACCTCCCGCCGCAGTTCGCTTCCCTGTTGCCAAAATAGCTGCATTTCTCGATCGATTTGTTGCTCGACGGCTGGATCGAGCATTAATATCGCTACAGCCCCGATCCGCGCCGATGAACGCTCTTCTTCAGTAGTTTTGCGATCGGGGATACTAGCACTAGCAGGAGCCTGAATCGTCTGAGGAGCTTTCGTCCCCACATCAAGTTTCGGCTGGTTGTAGAAGCGGTGGCCCAAAGTGCTGGTGAGGGAAACTACCGCTACGATCACCAACATCGGGGAACGAGCTTGATTTTTGATAGTTGATTTTGAGGTTTTACTTCTAAATTTAATAAAAGTTTCGGGCAGATCCAGTTTGTCGAGCGAAAAACGGCTTAACAGATGTTTGCCAGGGCGATCGGGCTCTGCTTTGCTGCCATTTTGCACTTTAGCAATCTGTTGGCGCAGTGAGCGCGCAGCCCCTAGCTGCTCAATCTGCCGCATCAATGAGGAGATCGTATTCATTATATGTCGAAGATATGTTCACTGTTATCCAGCAGCTCTGTCAGAAATTCTGACTGTGCATCTTGATTGAGTGTATCCGAATTGCCGTACCTGAATATTTAACCGCGCCAGCTAATTTGCCTGAATGTCGCCAGCAGTTCGGTTTGCTAAGAAGCAGCCAACCAGCCAGCAGTGTCCTCAAGCTTCCGCTGCTTCTTTCGGGCCCTTATCTATCTCGAACAGTTCGCGGGCGCGAGGGCTAAAAACCCGATTTATCCGTAGATTCCTGGTTTTACAACCCAACATTTTCCTAGAAACCGGGTTTTGCGAGTCAAGATAGTCAGATTTTATTTTTAAATTTTTAATTGCCGCTTTCCTTCCGCTTTCGCTTTTGACTGGTTAATTGCTAATTTCTCATTATTAATTTCTAGTTTACCCTCCCTTTTTCAAGTTCCAAACTTTATATTTTGCGAGGTCTAATCACATAAGGTGCAGCCACAGCGCGGGCTAGCGCTTCCGAATTCATGCCTGCTGAAGGGTTGTAAACTCCCGCCCACACAGCAAACAAATTATTTGCTAACTCCACAATTTTGGCATCGCTGCCGATTCCCCACAGCGAGGGTTCTCCGCCCGCGGCGAGCCGCCGCGATTCCACCGCAGCCGAAGATAATTGTCGCCATTCTACAGGAATCGCAGCAGCGCCGTTGTAAGCTCCAGACAAAGCTCCCGTCAAAGCGCAGGTGAGTTGTCCGGCTATCCCGCAGCGGGCGGCCCGCATCACTGACAAGCGCAAGTCTTCTGCAGTGTTCAAGAAGCAGTAGAAAGCTAGGGCGATGGGTAGCAAATTTCCCTGGTTGACAGTTGAGTTAGTTTGCGCTCTTTTGTCGCCATCGCCTTGTTTTTCTGGCAAAGCTGTGACGCTTTTGCACAGGTGGGTGGTGGCTGTTTCTAAATCGGCTTTCTGTTCTAGTAGTATTTGCACTTGTAGCAGTAGCTCTGTTAAGGCATTATCTGTGTTCAGGTAGGCAATTGTTTGATCGATAGCTGTCGAGGGATCGAGTCTTTGTTTGAGCGATCGGGCGATCGCATATCCGATAGCTAAAACGGCTGTTTGCAATTCTGACTTATTTTCGTTGGGAAAAACATCTGTCGCCAGCATGATTTTTTCTCGCAGCTTAGCTTTATTTTCGTGAAAAAACATCGCGCACGGCAGCGCAGCAACAGCAGCTTCGCAAGGGTTAAGCACGCTTTGAAACTCGGTGCTTTCTGGAGGATAGATTTCCGATTTGACAAATACTTCCCAAGTGTCGCCCCAATCTTTTAAATCTAAACCCATACACCGAATTAAACTTTGAGTCCACGCTACTGCAAGTCTCCCGCATTCGGATGAGTGCGTACCAGTGAGGATTTTAGTGTTGGGAGAATTCAACAATGTTTGCCCGTTCAGGGTCAATTGCTGGTGTTTCGTCAGTTGTAAAATCGGCTGCCAGCCTTCTGTTTGGGGGGAAATACCCACCAGTTGCCTCTGATATTGCAGGCCTGTAGAGTCTCCTAAAACTGCCCCCAGTATGGTTCCTTGAAACTTGCTCAACAGGGAATGGCGCATTTGAATTTAACTCAAGTTGTTAGTAATTGGGAATTGGGAATTGGGAATTGGGGCATTGGGGCATTGGGAATTAGGAATCGAGAATGGTTAATTTTTTTTCCTTATTAGCCCTCTATCTGTACTGCAATTAATTTCAAAAATTTTGTTTTTTTAACTCTTGTGGGGAGGGCTTTTTGCAGCGCCCAAAATTTTAAAATCAAATGCAGCAGGACAGTTTATCCGTTAGCAATTATATTGTTTCCGGTAGCATCGTCAGGTGATTTAACCGGCGCTAGAACACAGAGTCCGAGAATATATATCTGAATCATTCCTATGCTACCGGATTTGATATTACCCACAATTCTGGACGCACCATCAGAAACCGGGTTTTTTTACGAATCGATTATCATCACAAAAATGGTTTTTAGTGTGTCAGTCAGCGTCTGCATTGTAAGATAGGAATCGCATTCCGCGCTACGAACCGGGGTGCGATGCGGTTAATCGATCGCACAGGATGTTACCCATTAGCCATTAGCCATGACCCAATTTTTGTGGCTAATTTCAATTATACATAAACATATAAGGGCTGGCCTTCCATCTAAAACCTGCCCTCATCCGATCGCGAAAATCGGTGAATTTTTAATTTTTAACCAAGTAATTAACCAGAGCCTGCAGCCCCAGCCGATAACTGTCTGAGCCAAAACCGCTGATTTGTCCGATCGCCACTGGTGCGATATACGAGTGGTGTCGAAAAGCTTCCCGCCGATAGATATTACTCAGATGAACTTCCACCACAGGAATATTCACAGCAGCGATCGCGTCTCTAATTGCCACACTCGTATGAGTATAAGCTCCAGGATTCATTAACAAGCCTTGGTGCTGCCCTAACATCGAGTGAATTGCATCCACCAAGACTCCTTCATGATTCGACTGCTGAATTGAGACTTTCACCTGGAGGGCTTGCGCTTCTCGTTCTAGCAAATCGTTGATATCATTTAAAGTCGCAGAGCCATAAACTCCAGGTTCTCGTTGACCCAATAAATTCAAATTGGGGCCGTGAAGTACCAGGATCTTTAACAATTTTTTAAATTCCAGCGCCACAAAACTTTGAGTTTTGACTTGAATTCGATCGCCAACATCAAATCTCAAACCCCGTCTCAACTATCGACGATGCCTAGGTTGGTTAACTGGAATAGGAATCGGTTCCAATTCCGGTTGAGCTTCGGGACTCAGCAGTCCTTCTATCAACTTGCGAACCCATTTTTCAATTTGTTCCAGCACCTTTTCAATGTTTTCCATTGAACGGATAGCTCCTTTTTTTATAGTCTAGACTGCTAAACCGACGGCTAAATCTCTGAAACATAAGCAAGCACGGCTTTGAAACCAAAGGTCAAACTTGCTTTCTCGCTTGCTGGTTGTTTTTGAGCAAAGGAGAGAGTTCAGTATCTTTGCCAATCAGTCCTATCTTATTATCATAACGAATCTTTACAGATAAGCAAGAGGCAAAAGGAAGATTGCCAAATTATGTCGGAGTATAGAGTGTTAAATAAAGCTTAAGCTTAGAGTTGACTGTTGACAATTGACCAATCGTAGGATTTTTTCTATGTTTTTACCAATAATAATTGACGCCGGAGCCGATCGAGCGCCGTACAGCTACTGAGATGCCGAATCCAATCGCGGCCTCGCGCATCGCCAAAGCGGTATTCAAAACTTTCTGTCACGCCGTCGGGGCCGGATAAACCGATATAAACCAGTCCCACAGGTTTAGCCTCTGTACCGCCTCCTGGCCCGGCGATGCCTGTAATGCTCAATCCCCAACTCGTATTGAGCCTCGCGCGCACTCCCGCCGCCATTTGTTTCGCTACTTGCTGGCTGACTGCGCCGAATTCGGCTAAATCTTGGGGATTAACACCTAATAATGATTCCTTAACCCGATTGTCATAAGAAATAATCCCGCCCCAAAAATAGCTCGAACTGCCGGGAACAGCAGTCAGCATCGCCCCTAACCCTCCTCCCGTGCAGGATTCAGCCACACTAAGAGTTTCCCCGGCCAACAGCAGCAATTTGCCTACTGTCGAAGGGAGGGTATCGCTATCGGCACCGTAACAGTCTAGGCCTGTAATCTGCTGCAATTGTTGTTCGATCGGCTCAATTAACTTTTTCGCAGCCATTTCCGAGTCAGCGCGGGCAGAAATCCGCAATTTGACTTGACCGTGATTGGCGTAAGGAGCGACAGTAGGATTAGTTAAATTCAGAAAAGATTCTACTTTTTCCGCCAGCGCCGACTCAGCAATTCCCCAAAATTTCAACGTGCGGCTGAAAATAGTTGCGCTGCACCAACCGCCATTTTTCAGGTAAGGAACGGCGGTTTCTCGCCACATCAAGTGCATTTCCGCCGGTACGCCGGGAAATGTCATCACTGTAACCTTGGGAATCGGCTGCCAAAGAATGCCCGGTGCAGAACCGCTGCGGTTCGGCAGAATGTCCGCCGTTTTTGGAATTAAAGCTTGTTTCCGGTTGCTGGGACTCATGGTGCGTCCGCGCAGGGCAAATTTTTGTTCGATATCGGCGATAATTTCCGGTTTTTCGATTAAGGGAACGCCAAAGAAATCGGCGATTGTTTCGACGGTGAGGTCGTCTGGTGTCGGGCCGAGGCCTCCTGTAAAGAGTAAAAGTTGCGATCGGTTAACGGCGATTTCTAACACTTGTTTGATGCGTTCTGGATTGTCCCCCACAACTGTTTGATAGTAGTGAGGGATTCCCAGACTCGCTAATTCTTTGGCTAAAAACTGAGCGTTGCCATTAAGAATATCTCCTAAAAGCAATTCAGTGCCAACACAAATAATTTCAGCAACCATTCGATTTTAGATTTTAGATTTTAGATTTTAGATTGGAAAATTGGGAATTGGGAATTGGGCATTGGGCATTAGAAATTATTTTTCTTCCTTCTTCCTTCTTCCTTCTTCCTTCTTCCTTCTTCCTTCTTCCTTCTTCCTTCTTCCTTCTTCCTTCTTCCTTCTTCCTTCTTCCTTCTTCCTTCACCGAGCGTGTCTCCAAACTTTCCAGCTAGCGTATCCCAGCAAACTTGTTGCACCCAGTGCGTAAATTACGCCGCTGGGTATCGAAAAAGCGAGGGCTAAACTTCCCACCCACAGTGTTAGGGCGTAAATAAATAAAACCGCAAATCGATGGGATACTCCGGCTTCTAGAAGTCGGTGGTGGAGGTGGCGCTTGTCAGCAATAAACGGTGATTTGCCGTTGCGGAGCCGATCGAGAATAACCGCAGACATATCTAAAATCGGTACAGCTAAAATTAAATATGGCAGTAACACAGAGGTAATAGCCGTAGTTTTAACTAACCCAATTACTCCCACTCCCGCGAGAGTGAAACCGATAAAATAAGCGCCGCCATCTCCCATAAAGATTTGAGCCGGATTGAAGTTGTAGCGCAGAAATCCCAAAGTGCCGCCAGCTAACGCCGCTGCAATTAGGGCTGCTGCGGGTTGGTGCATTGACAGACTGACTATCAGCATCACAACTGCTGCAATACCTGAAACTCCGGCTGCTAAACCGTCCAAACCGTCAATCCAGTTGATGGCGTTGGCCATACCGACAAGCCAAATTACGGTAATTGGCAAACTCAGCCAGCCAAGATCGGTCAGTCCCAAGGATGGAACTGTGAGAAACTCAATTTGTACGCCCGCGTACCAAGCGATGCTGGATACGCCAATTTGCATGAGCAAGCGTTTGATGGCTGAGAGCGAAAATAAATCGTCTGCTAAACCGATGAGGAAGAATCCGAGGCCGCCGAGGGTGACTCCCCAGATTTCGTATTCGTCTTTGCGATCGAGAATTTGTCCGCTAGCATCGAGGAAGCCTCCTGAGAGCCAGACAAATAACAGAGCAGTCAGAGTGCCGATAAAGATGGACACTCCTCCCAAGCGCACCATCGGGCGCTTGTGGACTTTTCGCTCGCCTGGCCGATCGACTCGCCCGCTTTTGAGACCAATTTTTTTAACTATTGGCGTACTGTAGAGGACGACGATCGCAGAAACCAGAAAAGCGACTACGTGGTACAGATACTGATACGGCATCTGAAATCAATTTTAAATAGTGCGGGGCAATTAGGCTGTCAGGCAGAGTCTACTACATTTCAGATGGCTTATCACAAGGAAACATCTTTAAAGTGCGACTGGGGGGTTTGGGAGCCGGAAATTTGTTGGAATGGAAGTTGCCCGATCGCCAATTATGAGATTTTTAACTTAGTAACTCTCAAATTAAGATCCTTGGGGATCTATGCTGCGATCGCGAGACTGTCGTTCGACACATCGATCCGAGTGGATTTATCCCTCGAAGGGGGCGGGTAGATCGATATCTTTGGCTACCGACAAATATATCGGGTAAAACCCGCCCCGCGCGATCAATAATATGCACGTTAAAACAGGGGGCGATCGCAAATGGCAACTCGCAATCTTTTCCGGCTCTTTTACCCTTTTACCCGTACACTTCCAACTACAAATTTCCCATTGCCGATCAGGAAAATTAAGCTAATGCCGGGACTTTTAAGAACAAGTGCGGATATAACGGGAAGCGATCGCAAAGTGCAGCTACTCGCCGCAGGCAATCGGCTGTGACGCTTTCATCTTCAGGATTCAGCAGTCGATCGGCAATAATATTACCAATTTCGGTAAATTCAGCAGTTCCCATGCCCCTGGTTGTCATCGCCGGCGAACCGAGTCTCAAACCGCTGGTGACAAAAGGCGATGCCGGATCGAAAGGCACGGTATTTTTATTAGCAGTAATATTCACACCGCTAACTAATTGGTCGGCTCGCTTGCCTGTCATGTTTACCGATCGCAAATCTACTAGCATTAAGTGATTGTCTGTGCCGCCGGAAACGAGTTTTAAACCCCGCTGCTGCAACTGTGCAGCTAAAGCCCGCGCATTTTCTATTACTTGACCGGAATAATTTTTAAATTCGGGTTTTAATGCTTCGCCAAAAGCTACTGCTTTGCCGGCAATTACGTGCTCTAATGGGCCGCCTTGAGTGCCGGGAAACACTGCTTTGTCGAACTTTTTGCCGAGTTCGGGGTCATTGGTCAAAATCAAGCCGCCGCGGGGGCCGCGCAGGGTTTTGTGAGTAGTGGTGGTGACTGCGTGACAGTGGTTGAGGGGGCTTGGGTGGTGGCCTGTGGCGACTAATCCGGCGATGTGGGCGATGTCTGCGAGCAGGTAAGCTCCGATTTCGTCGGCGATCGCTCTAAACTTTTCAAAGTCGATAATTCGCGAATATGCTGAATAGCCGCAAATCAGCAATTTCGGTCGGTTTTGTTTCGCCAGTGCCAAAATTTCGTCGTAGTCGAGCTGTTCTGTTTCTGGGCTGACTCCGTAGTGAAAAGCTTTGAACCATTTGCCGGATACGTTGACGGGGGAACCGTGGGTCAGGTGTCCGCCGTGGGACAAGTCCATGCCCATAATTCCGTCCCCTGGCTCTAGCAAGCTCAAAAACACTGCAAAGTTGGCTTGAGCGCCGGAGTGGGGCTGGACGTTGGCGTGGGCTGCTCCAAATAGCTGTTTGGCGCGATCGATCGCGATTTGCTCGATGCCGTCAATAAATTCGCAGCCGCCGTAGTAGCGTTTGGCTGGCAGTCCTTCGGCGTATTTATTGGTCAGCACCGAGCCTTGAGCTGCCATTACTGCGGCGGAGGTGAAGTTTTCGCTGGCGATCAGTTCTAGGTGGTCTCGCTGGCGCTGGAGTTCTTGCCCGATTAAATCGGCAATCTGCGGGTCGGTTTTGGAAAGCAAGTCTAAGTTAGTGTCGGTCACAATAATCAACCTCTTGACAATTTAGGATTGCGAATTGGGGATCTTTTACCCTACTACGGATTTCACATGATTTATCCAAATATTACATTGTGTTCAGCTTAAGCGGTTTGTCCCAAGTTCCTGACATACAATGAAATTACTGGTATGAAACCTGCCGGAGGTATCAAATGTTAGTTATTCTAATGGAAAATCAGATGCTTGCCCCTCAGTGTGTTTGCCAAGGTTGTGTGCTCGCCGATCGCACGGGCCAACCGCGCTGGAGCGGTGGAGAGCTTCGCTGCGGGCATCCAGTTGCTAAACCTACGGAAAATTTGCCCGATCGATACGAGTGTCTAATGGGCTTCGTCATTGCCAATATTAAATAATCATCGGGCAAACAGGGCATCGGGCAAACAGGGCATGGTGACTATTGAACCCGACTCGCTCTCAATACCCCTGAATCTACTCGGCTCTGAGTGTGGGAAAATTCTGGTCGAGTCGTAACTGAGCCTGCTGCGTTATCCTGAGTTAACGGGAATTGATAGTTTATCGATCGACTCAGGAGAGTTCATTATGACTTGGCGCGGATCTACGACTGTTCCAGACCGGATTTTTGCTTCTTTGCCTTATTTGCTGCCACTGATTGACGGGCTGGGGTTTGGCAGGTATCTGTTTGCACAGTTTCCTGTCCTGCAACTGTTTTTGATCCCGCTAACTCCGTTGCTTCAAATTTATAGGTTGCCCTTTGCTAGCTTGATTATTTTCTTTGCGCTGTATTTAGCAGTGGTGAGAAACGAAAACATCAGTCACTTCATTCGTTTTAATGCGATGCAGGCGATTCTTTTAGACATTGTTTTGATGCTCTGCGGTTTGATTTTGCCGATTTTTTCTAGAGGCTTGCAAGTCGCATTTATTGCGGAAACTCTGTTTAATATGGTGTTTTTGGGAGCTTTGGCTGCATTTGTTTATGCAGTCGTACAGTCGGCGTTGGGACGCTATGCAGAGATTCCTCCGCTTTCGGATGCTGTTTATATGCAGGTTCGTTAGGCAGTTGGCAGGAAAGCAGTTGGCAGTTGACAGGAAAGCAGTTGGCCGTTGGCAAAATTGCCGGTTGTCTTAGTTGTGAGTTGACAGGAAAGCAGTAGTTATTAGTTATTAGTTAACGGTTATTAGTTATTAGTTAACGGTTAACAGTCAACAGCTAACAGTCAACAATGACTACTGACTACTGACTACTGACTACTGACTACTGACTACTAACTACTGTATTTTCAAGACTCCCAATACCTTCTATCTCAATACGGACTCGATCGCCTATTTGTAGCGGCCCTACCCCTTGCGGCGTTCCTGTCAGTATCACATCGCCGGGAATTAGGGTCATTATTTGACTGATGTAGGAGACTAGAAAGTCTGGGGAAAATACCATGCGATCGATCTCGGATGACTGTACCGGTCGATCGCTATCATTGACAAAAGTCTGCAACTGTGCAGCGGGACTCAATTCGCGGACAATCCAAGGCCCCAAGGGACAAAATGTATCGAACCCTTTCGCCCTCGCCCACTGGTTGTCTCGCTTTTGCAAATCTCGGGCTGTCACGTCGTTGGCGATGGTATAGCCCCAAATCTTGCCATGTGCTTGTTCGGGAGTGCAGTTGCTACAATGTTCGCCAATTACCAAGGTCAATTCTCCTTCGTAGTCTACCCTTTCCGATTGCTGCGGATAGCGAATCGCTCCACCTGCGGGGATGATAGCGCTGGGCGGCTTAAAAAATAGCAGCGGCTCTTCGGGTACTGGAGTACCCATTTCGGCGGCGTGATCGACATAATTTTTGCCGACAGCTACAATTTTTGAGGGAGAGCAAGGAGCGAGAATTTGGTAACTATCTGGTTGGAGTTCCAAATCTGTTGGTTGTCCTTTTAACCAGGGAGGTGCATCAAATACTTGAACGCTGTGGCTCAGTTGCAGCAAACCGTAATGGATGTGTCCTTGTGTTGTTTTAACTCGAACGTAGCGCTGGGCCATAGTATTTTAGATTTTAGATTTTGGATTTTAGATTAAACTATACTGAGAACTAAAGATGGCTCTAGGGATAATATCATGTCTTGTAAAATAACTGTTATAAGTTTGTATAAGTTTGTAGTGGGGACTTCAGTCCTCAGATTTTTATGAGGATGGAAGTCCGATGCTGCAAACCAATTTTGCTGCGATTGTTTGAGCCGACATCTTGCTAATGATTAAAAATTTATTACTCGATCGACCTTTAAGATTTTTGCTGTATCATTTTTAACCCGCTTTCGGTGCAAACTCCGTGCAGCGGTTTGTCCCAGGAGTCAACGGGTAGCTGAGTTAGCAAGGCAAATTCAAAGATTGTGGCGATCGTCATTTTCGCTCGCCACTCTGGTAAAGTTAGCATTCGATCGTAATAGCCGCCGCCGTAGCCTAAGCGATAGCCGCGAACATCGCAACCAACGGCGGGTACGAGGATTAAATCTACTTCTGAACAATCTATTTTTGGAGCATCAGGCAGCGGTTCTAGTATGCCATAAGCTCCACTATGTAAAGCATCTCCGGGTTGCCAGATGTGCCAGGATAGCTCTTTCCCGACACAGCGGGGAAATCCCCATTTTTTAGGGGTGGGAATGGCATTTGTGGGACTGGCAAAATGCCTGTCTCCAGAATTGAGCAGGCAAGATGCCTGCTCCACAGAAGATGTAAATAGGGGACTTAAATCTGGTTCTTGGCGAAAGCTAAAGTAGGCGAGGATTGTTTTTGCTTGGGTGAATGGGGGCGAGTTTTGCAGGTGATTGCAGAGGATTTCGCTCTTTTGTCTCCATTCTTGTGCTGATAGGGATTTGCGGGTGTTGAGGAGCGATTTTCTTAATTCGGTTTTAGTTAATGAAGGTTGAGGAGTGTTCATATTTGCGATCGAATCTCTCGTTGGATTTCCAGTCCGACAGGGGTTGAAAACCCCTGTCTCATAGCGAAAGTCTTCTCAAAGAGGACTCAAATTAATTGCATTTTGCATCAAACTCTGTAGTCGGTTTTAACTCACATCTTGCACCATTGTCAATAAGCTTTTTATGGACGGGCAGGATGCCCATCCCACAAGAAATTCACTCTTTGTGGAACGGGCTTCTAGCCCGTTGCTGACAATGGTGCAACATCTCAGTTTTAACCGACTTTCGCTTTGAGGCAGGGGTTTAAACCCCTGCCGGACTGTGGGAAAGCGTCAACAAACCGGATTTGATATCACATATTGTCTCACAACAGGACAAACACTGAATAGCATTTCATTGTCCTGTTCTTCAATTTCAACGAGCGATCGCCTCCCCAAAGATTGCAGCCCGTTGAACAACTCCGAGGGCGATAATTCAGCATTTTTTAACAATTGCTCTACTGAAACTGGATTAACTTCGCGGCTGAGCTGGGAGATTAGCTTTTTCTCTAATTCTGACAACCGATTTATCTGCGGGTGCAAAGTTTCGGTCAATTCTTCCCCCAAAAATACCATATCATATTTCAAAAATTCTGCAACCCTACCTCGGAATATTTCTTGAATGGTGGTGGCGACTATTTTTAACCACAATGGATTGCCTCGGTAGGCGTTAATTAGGTTTTCCCATTTTTCGGGGTTGAGTAATTTTTTATTGCGGAAAATTTCGGCTGCATCTGTACATATTCCTTTGAGTTGTAAAGTACGAACTGGTAAATTTTCACCTTTTAAGGCGGTAATTTCTCTGGGAGGTTCCCAACTGTTGAGGATTAAACAACTGTTGTGGGTTGTTTCTCCAATTTTTCTGAATAGGATGCTGTAATTTTCGCATTCTGGGCGGTAATTTCCTGCTAGTTTTCCGCTGCCAAGAATGGCTTGCACGTCGTCGAGGATAATGAGACAGCGGTTTTTTCGCAGATATTCCATTAACAGGGAAAGTCGCTCTGGAATCCTTGTCGGGAGTTCGATTTCGGGTTTATTTAAAAGAAATTCTAGAAGATTTTCTAGGGTGGTTTCTAAGGGTGGGGAGTGGCCCAGACTTCGCCAGATGACGCATTCAAAGTTATGCTGAATTTGTCGTATGAGGTGGAGGGAAAGTGCGGTTTTGCCAATGCCACTGAGTCCTGATATTGCTGCAAGGTTACACTTTTCTTGAACGATCCATTTTTCCAGGGTGGCGAGTTCGGATGTGCGATCGGACAATGATGAAATATGAGGTGCGTCTGCTAAGTCTAGTCTGGTTTGGGGTTCGGAGGTTTCTGGGGTGGGGGTTGAGGGCGATCGATCTTTTGGAACTTCGGGAGATTGGGTATCTGTACAAACATTAACGTTACCAATATGTAGAAAATCGTTGCCAAAATTTGATGAAATGATGAATAATTGTCGTCTCTCAAGTGCCGATCGTAAATTCGATTGAGTTACTTCTTCACCTAATACATTTGATAAACGCTTCCATAATTTTGAGGCGATATTTCTGATGTGACCTTCGCTACAATATGATATTTCTGCAATTTTAGAGTATTTTTGACCTTCCCATACACCCAGCAGGATAGCTTTTTGCAGATCGTCCAAGTGCTCTCCTGTTTTGGCGAAAACCATTTCGTCGGCAAATCTCAAGACTTCTTGAACGTCCATTGGTCGGGTAGTTGTGACGGTTTTGCTTATTTTATCAGACTTTTTATGACATTTTGTGATGTAGAGGGCAAAATATGACTTTTTTATGACAAAGAGATTTTAAAAACTGCTGACATTTTCAGATCTTTTATGACTTGAATTTATTATGGGTATGATGGTAATTTAAAAATACAAGCTATCAATCACCAGTTGCCAACTGTACCAAAACATTAAAATATAAGCTCATGGCTAACGAACCCAAAAAAGAACCAAAGCTGAAATGCCCGCTGTCGCAAGAACAGAAGGAGACGGTCAAAGAGTTTGCTGATGTCATTGATAAGCATAGAAAAATTGCGAGAAAAATCACTGGTAAAAGCTAATAAATCAACTGAGTTTGCATGGTGTCGGTGTAATATTCACAAAAATATTTTATTGCTTTATCGCAATAAAATATAAAAAAATTTTTGGTCGGTAATTAACCATGAACGAAAAAGAAAATCCAAATGAAGTGGCTAGTGAAGTCGCAAGCAAAGTTAAATCCACTCTTAATGACGCTATCCAAGGATTAAAAATTTTTCTAGTTAATCCTGTTGGCGGTCTTCCAGTTTTTTTTCAAGGGTTAGGCAAGGAACGTGCTTTAGGAGTTGGAATTGCTTTTGGAATAGCATATGTAATTTGCTTTGTATTAGCGTGCCAAAAAATTTTAACACAATTTTCGAGCAATAGCTCATTATTTAATTTGATACTTGCCAGCACGGCTAATTTTTTGAGTATAGCAGGGGCTAGTTTTTTGACGCGCAAACTATTTCGGGGATATGGCAGCTTTCAAGGGGATATATTTATTGCTGGTGTCGCTTTAGTGCCTGCGTCATTATTGCTCTTAATAAGTAGTATTTTAGGAATAACGAATGTTGAAATTATTGTGATAGTTATGGTTGTGGCTATAACCTATACAATTTTAATGATTTACACTGGCTGCCACAAGATTTCTGGAATTCCCGAAACTGCTGCTGCTTTTGCAGTTTCAGTCATGTTAGTTTTGAGTGGCTGGTTATTTAAAATCTTGATTTTATCTAACATATTGCCAAGTTAAATAATGTAGCAGGCAAGATGAGAAATGATTTGAGCTGGTTTGAAATAATCCGACTATTTTTTGAAATGCTTTTTCAGCTAATTGACTAACAGTATCGATCGCTCGTAGGTATTGGACACTAAAAGGAAAGAAACATGGATGCACTGGTAGCAGCAATCGCACAAATTTTAGATTATATTCATACCCAAGGCCCAGACGCGATCGGGCAGCTAACGGTACTACTCGAAGCTCTCAAAATAGGAGCTGTTTCTGTTGCGGCTTTATTTAGCTTGGTTGCTAACGTACCCGTTGTTGTTGAAATTCTTAGCCAGTTGATAGCTTTAATCAGTTCAGGTGCCGGTGTTACGGAAATAGCGACGGCGATCGGCTCGTTAGCCGGCTCACTGGGATTGTCTATTGAGTCTGTCATCCATATCTTACAAATGATTGGGGCTTTCTTGCTGGCATTTTAAATTGAGTCCCCCAGCTTTTTAGGGAATTAACCATACCTTCTCACTGACGCGATCGCCCTGACTTGAATTGAGGAGCGATCGCTATTATAATAACAGCTATATACTGTAAAAAAAACGATGGCCGCTAAAGACCTATTCAATTATGCCGTCAAACAAGCACTCCTGAAGGAAGAGTGGGTAGTTACGGCAGATCCGCCGATCCTCAAGATAGATAAGGTATGGAAAGAATAGAGCAGTATCGCCAATTTATCCGCCAACTCTTAACCTCTCATGCCAGTCTCGATAATAATTCCGAGTTGGATGTTGAGTGTCAGCTCGTGTTCGACACAGAACACGATCATTACCAAATTTTAGATGTTGGCTGGGAGGGATACAAACAAATTTATAACTGTTTCATTCACATAGACATCAAGGATGGTAAAATTTGGATTCAACGCAATATGACAGAAGCCGATCTCGGACAGGAATTAGTCGATCTGGGAGTACCAAAAGAAGATATAGTTTTAGGTTTACATCCACCTTACAAGCGTCCGTATACCGGCTATGGAGTAGCTTAGCAAAGAGTGCGATCGCCCTTCTTTAACCGAGGAGCGATCGCACTTTCAATTTATCCCTTAAATCGCAGTCGATCAAATTCGGCTGCTGAATCTTCCTTAGTAAAAACCACATCCTCATAAATAGCATCAATAATCGATTTAAGCACTTTCCTCAATTAAAGCCGCTTCCGCATCCCGCCGCCTGTTGATACCTGTTGCAATACTCGTACCAACCCAAATCCGTTTCATTTCCCGGATTTGTTCAGCAATGCCCTTCACATCTTTTTTCCGCACTAAATCCCGGATTGCACGCATTTCCCGGCGGCGGTTTCCTTCCATACTCGTGCCGCGATTGAACACCAAACTTACCAATCCGCCTTGAACATCCGCAGGCAATTCTTCAAAACCGGGAAATGCTTCTTTAGTAAAATTGTAAAATTTCGGGATAGTTACAATGTTAAAAACTTCCCACGCTAATTCCCAAGAAATAAGAATGTCTCGCACGCTAGCTAAACGACTTTTTGCAGATTCCCCTTTCAAGCCGCAGCAGTTACTCAAACGTTTTCGATCTGCATCTCCTAATTTATGCCAATCTTGGTTAAAAACTTCTAGACTGTTGTAACCTAGATCGTAGCCGATGCCGATCGTAATTCCCGATGCTCCTTCGGGCCAAGTTGGACGCTGCAACAGCTTTTCGTAATATTTCCGCCCGCCGCCCACCTCGAATTCTAAGATTAGCCCGATCGCCCTGTCTGATAAAAGTGACAACCGCAAAGGTTCTCCGGGGAACAAAGCAGCTAGCGTTTTGGGGCCCGCAATTCCGTCAGCCAAAAACCCTTGATTGCTTTGAAACTGTTTAAGGGATGCTTCAGTTTTTGGTCCCAATTTACCATCTGCACTTCCTGGATTAAAACCTAACTCCTGCAAGCGTTTTTGCAGTTTAACAACATCGGAACCCGATGCACCTAATTTTAGAGTTTGCACAACCTGTTTTCCTGTAATGCGATCGGCACAATAATTTTTGCTTGATATTGTACCACAACCAGGATTTCCCAAACTATGAGATTAATTCTGCCTCAGTCAGCAGGGCAAAATCGCGCGGATTGTTTAACACGAAACAGTCATTTTCTTTAATTAGATCGCCAAAACAAGTTACGGGCGATCGCGCTTCATAAGCCTTGAGGGCCAACTGATAATCATATCCGCTCAATTCCAGATAAATTTTTCTCAACTTCCCCACTACAAATCCCATTAATGTAATTTTTGCCGGAGATTCTGCCCCGTGTACTTTATTAATCCATCCCGATATTGCAACATTAGGTAAAGCAGTGATTAAATCGCTAAGAATATCTAGCTGAGAACGATTTTCAACCACTTCTAGCGTCTTAAAAGCTTCAGCAATAAGCTGAGGGGCATCAAATTCTTGTCTCACAGGCTGCTTGATTTCAAAAATCTGACCGACATCATTCTTTTTGTGCCAAATCCAAGTATTCTCATAAACTAAAGCAACTTTTTGCCAGCCATTTGTCTCTAAGTGTTCTGCTAACACATTTGGATCTATAGTTTGGAAAACTTCTTTGTCTTTGACAGTTACTTTCACGGTAAACCTCCTTGACTAAGACGCTGCACAATAGACTTTAAAGCCTCTACTGTGAACTGATTAGAGCGGGGTAACTCAACTGTTACATTGGCTGTATTGAGTCTTTCTGGCAGTCCCCGCAGCGACACCCAGTAGGCGCAATACCTTATGCACATTTCGTCTTCAGACTGCTGCAACCAGTTTTCTAAATTTTCCGGCACTAAAACTACCACTAACAGGCGCGGAACCTGGGAATTGACGATCAAATCCCTGTAATTTTTTATTCTCACCGGATATCGGATGAACTGTCCGTCGAGTACATCTCTTGAGGTACATTTTAATTGTAGGTTAAGCTCAGGGGAAAAAACTACTCCCTCACCGCCTCTTGCCACAATCTTCAAATCAATGCTGTCATCATCTACCTCTGGCTGACTGAGAGAGAAACCTGCCACGGCTGCCACGGCACGCACATAAGCTTTGCTGAAAAGTTCTTTCTGCTGGTTCAGTTCCATTCTAAAATAAAAATGTTGCAAAAATAATATATTTTACAATAAAGGTGTTCCACAAGTAATTTATTGTAGGAGAGTTCTACCCAAGAGGAAATCGATTGGTATAGTTTCTTATTCTTAGTCCGCGGAGGCGGACATTGTTTTTGTAGTAGCGGTTTCAACCGCGGAATCTTATAAAAAAAGCCAAAGTTCTACCCAAGAGGAAATCGATTGGTATAGTTTCTTATTCTTAGTCCGCGGAGGCGGACATTGTTTTTGTAGTAGCGGTTTCAACCGCGGAATCTTATAAAAACAAGCCCCGGTTTATTCAAGAAACCGGGGCTTTCTAAACTCAAACTGCGTGTTTTCGATACCAATCAATCGTATTTTTCAACCCTTCCTTAAAGCCCATCTCAGCCACAAAACCAAACCTTTCTTTTGCCCTTTGGGTATCCAAACAGCGGCGCGGCTGACCGTTCGGTTTGTCTGTTTCCCAAACAATTTCTCCCTCAAATCCCATCAATTCGCAAATGGTTTCCACTAAATCGCGAATTTTAACTTCGCTATTTGTTCCTAAATTAACCGGGTCGGATTCATTGTAAGATTGAGTTGCCATCACAATTCCCCGCGCTGCATCTGTGGAATACAAAAACTCGCGGCTGGGGCTGCCATCTCCCCAAACAGGCAGTGTTTTGTCTCTCCTTTCTTGGGCTTCGTGGACTTTGCGAATTAATGCGGGGATGACGTGGGAACTCTTGGGGTCAAAGTTATCTTCCGGGCCGTACAAATTGACTGGTAGCAAGTAGATACCGTTGAATCCGTACTGCTGGCGGTAGGATTGCAGTTGCACTAATAAGGCTTTCTTTGCTATTCCGTAAGGTGCGTTGGTTACTTCGGGATATCCGTTCCACAGGTCGTCTTCTTTGAAGGGAACTGGGGTTAAGTTGGGATAGGCGCAAATGGTACCGACGCAGACGAATTTTTCGACTCCTGTTTCGTAGGCTGCGTGGATTAGTTGCGCGCCCATCATCAAATTGTCATAAAATAGTTCTGCCGGTTTGATGAGGTTTAAACCGATGCCGCCGACGTGGGCTGCTAGGTGTATGATGATGTCTTGTTGGTCGGCGGCGCGCTTGCAGTTTTCCATGACGCGGAGGTCGCAGTCGCGCGATCGCGTTACCGAAATTTTATCAGCATCCGCCCCTGTTTTGACTAACTGGTCGATTACCTGACGGCCTAGGAAACCCGCGCCACCGGTGACTAGAATGCGCTTGTTGCTTAAATCCAAGCTTGTCATAATTTGATCCTCGGGATTTTCAATAAAGGTCGATCGACAATTTTCTGTCTAAAAATGCCACCGCTACACAACTTGGAGCGATCGCGCTTGTTTTTCCTGCTCAGTAAAAATATAACCAAACTCGCCCTAGTGGATCTACATTAACTCAACTAGGACGAGCGATCGTCCAACTACCAATTTTGTTGAACGAAAATAGCTGTCAAGCAGTCGCGGTGACTGCTTAGTTTCGCCGCATCAATCAAATCCGTTACCAGAACCTCGTTCCTGCTTTTCTAAAGCTGTGATGTCAGCATCTACCATCAAATGCACTAACTCTTCAAAAGTTACAGACGGTTCCCAATTTAACTGCTGGCGCGCCTTAGTTGAATCGCCAATCAACAGTTCTACTTCTGCCGGACGCAAGTAGCGTTCGTCAAACTCGACATATTTTTGCCAATCTAAATTGACGTAATTAAAGGCTAAATCGAGAAATTCTTTAATCGAATGGGTCTCGTTAGTAGCAATGACATAATCGTCCGGTTTGTCTTGTTGCAGCATCAGCCACATTGCCCGCACGTAGTCTTTAGCATAGCCCCAGTCCCGCTTGGAATCGAGATTGCCCAAGTAAATCTTTTTCTGCTTGCCGGCGACAATTCTGGCAACGGCGCGAGTAATTTTGCGAGTTACAAAAGTTTCGCCGCGACGGGGAGATTCGTGGTTGAACAAGATGCCGTTGCAGGCAAAAAGTCCGTAAGATTCGCGATAATTTACTGTTTGCCAGTGAGCGTAAACTTTAGCGCAGGCGTAGGGACTTCTGGGATAAAAAGGAGTTGTTTCCTTCTGCGGAACTTCCTGCACCAAACCAAACATTTCCGAAGAACCTGCTTGATAAAACCGCACTTCTATGCCCGTGCGGCGCTGGTAGTCCCGAATTGCTTCTAGCAGGCGCAATACTCCCATTCCTACTGTGTCAACCGTATATTCCGGCGAGTCAAAACTGACTCTGACGTGGGATTGAGCGCCTAAGTTATAAATTTCTACCGGCTGAACTTCTTCTAAAATCCGGCGCAGAGTAGTGCCGTCGGTTAAGTCGCCGTAGTGCAGAAATAACTGTGCGTCAGCGCTGTGAGGATCGACATAAATGTGATCTATGCGATCGGTATTGAAACTAGAACTCCGCCGGATAATGCCGTGAACTTCATATCCTCGATCTAAAAGTAATTCGGTCAAGTAGGAGCCGTCTTGACCTGTAATACCTGTTATTAGCGCTCGCTTGCGTTGCGTCATCTGATTTTCCTTTTACAGGCTGTGTTAATTAATTTGGGACGTTCGGGCCAGAGGATGTTGTTCCCTGGCGATCGCCTTTTCAAGCTCTAGATTAACTCACACTTGTGCGATCGCAATCAACAAAATGTGAATGTTTTGACAAAGAGTTTGCCACTTGCTGTCAGTAGTCAGCATCAGCGGCCAGTAACAAACAAAACTAACTACCGATTGCTGACTGCGGACAATAATTAATATGCGCCGTTATTTTTGGGGAAAATCACAACTCCAATTGTTTTGAAAAGAATCCACATATCCATCCAAAGGTTTTTGTCCTTGGCGTAATAGAGGTCGATTTGGACTCGCTGGGGATAGGGAATGTCGTTGCGACCGGACACTTGCCACAAGCCTGTAATTCCAGGTCTGATGGTGAGAATTTTGTTGATGTGACGGCCGTATTTCGGCAGTTCTTCTTCAACTAGAGGTCTCGGTCCGACGACGCTCATATCTCCTTTTAAAACATTCCAAAACTGGGGAAATTCGTCCAAACTGGTCATTCGTAAAAATCTTCCAATCCAGGTAATTCGAGGGTCTTGTTTGAGTTTGAAATTGTCCTCAAACTCTTGACGCAAATGCGGAGATTTTTCCATGATTTCCAGCAATATATCGTCCGCATTTTCCACCATCGTTCTGAATTTAAGGCAATAAAACATTTTACGGTTTTTGCCTACTCGTTCCTGTACGTAAAAAATAGGCCCGGACGAGCTTAAGGCGATCGAAAGAGCCAAAAGCAGATAAACCGGAGCAAACAGGAGCAGAACCGATGAGGAAAACAGGATATCAAATAGCCGCTTGAAAAATTCTCCGTCGAGACTCTGTAGAGAACGAGTTATGCGTCTGTCTCCGTCGAGGACAGGCCCAAAACCGCGTCTCGCGATCGCTCGAATTACCTTACCGGAGATTAGTTGGCTGTCGGCAGTCATCTTACTCCTTCACTTCACACCACACACAGTCTCGATCATAAAGCCTCAAGACGCTTTGTTCTCTGAATTATGTTTCCAATACTCAATTTTCTGCATTCAGAAGATGGAAGATGGAAGATGGAAGATGGAAGATGGAAGATGGAAGAATGGACAAGGTACTTATGTAGAGCGGTTTTGAGGGCTTCGGAAGTAATTGCGAAATATTTTTCTCCTCTCTCAGTCTCCCACTCTCAACTCCCAGACTTGGTAAAATCGCGGGAAGAAGGAAGAAGGAAGATGGAAGATGGAAGAAGGAAGAATGGACAAGGTACTTATGTAGAGAGGTTTTGAGGGCTTCGGAAGCAATTACGGAATATTTTCCCACTCTCCCTCTCTCCCCTCTCAACTCTCAGACTTGGTAAAATCGCGGGATTGAAATTCCTGATAGCACTGTTCCACAAAAGCTAGATAGCGCTGCTCAAAGACTTCGGGGGCAAACCCGGAGGCGCGCAACCGTCCCATTTCTGGGGAAAATTTGCCTTGCAACTGCTCAAATTCCTTGACAGCTTCGACTAATCCTGCTGCGGTTTGGGAGGGAAAAAATAAACCTGTCCCCGTCTCTGGGTGTTGGCGAATGTCGAGCACTGTCTCCAAAGCGCCGCCTGCTGCATAGGCAATTACTGGTGTCCCGCAAGCTTGAGCTTCTACTAAAGCTATGCCAAAATCTTCACAAGCTGCATAGACAAAGGCTTTTGCCTCGGCCATGTATTTTTCGACTGCGGAGGCGGGCTGGTGGCCGAGCAATTGTACGTTGGGTTTGGCGATTTGCCGGAGCATTTCTAATTCTGGGCCGGTGCCGATGACAATGAGATTGCGCCCGAGTTGATTGAATGCTTGGACGATCGCACTTACGTTTTTGTAACTTACCAACCGGCAAACTGTCACGTAAAAATCTTGTTTTTGCTCCAGCAAGGCAAATCGATCGATATTTACCGGCGGATAAATTACCTCAGCGCGCCGCCGGTAGCACCGCCAAATTCGGCGCGCCGTGTGTTGGGAGTTGGCGATGAAATAATCGACGCGGTTGGCGGAAATTACATCCCACTGCCGCAGTCGGTGCAACAAATATCGCGTCATCAGGCCCAAGATGCCCCGTCCGGCTTTGCTATTACGTAAGTAGTCAAAAGTTAAGTCCCAAGCGTAGCGCATGGGTGTGTGGCAGTAGCATACGTGCAGTTGCTGGGGGCTGGTGAGGATGCCTTTGGCGACGGCGTGGGATGATGAGAGGATGATGTCGTAGGCTCGCAGATCTAGTTGTTCGATCGCGACGGGCAGAAATGGCAAATATTTTTGCACGCCGCTGCGGGCTGCAGGAAAGCCCTGCAAGAATGTTGTACCAATCTGTCTTTGAAAAAGATAGCTTTCGGGATTGGCTGATTCAAAGTCGATGAGGGCATAGACATCAGCATTTACGTATTTGAGGATTTCCTGCACTACGAGTTCCGAACCGCCGGTAGCCAAGGGTGTCAACCATTCATGAACTAGGGCGTATTTGAGTTTTTTCACTTTATGTAGTCGATCGAACGATTTATTAGCGCCAGTTCTGTCAATATTAGTCTTACCGAGAGATTACTGACGCAGTATCGAGCCATTAACCGCGTTTCTACGTAGGCGACTAGATTTGAGATTCTTCGATTTCGCGAGCGAACAAGTTTGAGATTTACTCCACGGATTAATCTGGGAGCTCGAACAGGAGTCCCACCAGCGTCGAGTGTTTGTACCCATTTTTTGGGATAGTTCAAACCAAGGATTTTGGGAATCAACGAGGTTTTTGTCAAATTTGGGGCTTGCCAAATTGCCTAGTGCGGCAACGATTCGCCAGATTGTTGACAAAAAATACTATTAGGGGCAATAGTGTAAAGGATTTGCGATCGGCTAACTCTTCGGAACGGGCGATCGAACTAACGTGGTGTGAGGAAAAAATGTCCAAATTTTTGTGGAAAGGACTTTTAGTCAGTCCTGCTGTATTAGCAGCAAGTTTAGTAGTATCTTCGACAGCCCTAGCAGCAGAGCAACCTGTAGAAATAGCCCCGGTAGCTCAAGCCAATCAATTGGAATTAGCAGGTGCTGCCACCGAGCAAGCACAGCCTGAAACAGCAGCCGTGACAGCCGAACCAACGTCACTAGCCACTAACTTAACTGTTGAAACTATTGACAAAGAAAACCTAGCAGCAACAGTAACCCCAGTTACCGAACAGACAAAAGCACCGGAAAACCCAGTTGCAGCAGACACAAGCGAAACCCAACCCGCAGTTGCAGCAGCAGACTTAAGCGCCCAACAACCTGTCGCAGAGGAAATCCCCGCAGTCGCGCCCCCCAACACAAGCGCCACGCCACCCGCCGCACCGACCAATTTAAGCGCCGAAAAACCTGCCGCACAACCCGAGGAGATTTCCCAATCAACCCCTCCGGACGCCCAACCTCAAGCGCAATCAAATCTTTTAGAACAAATCAACCAATACAGCGCAGAAGACAGCGAAGATGCAGCCGGCCAAGTAACCTCAGTTTCGCAACTGTCCGACGTGCGCCCCACAGATTGGGCGTTCCAAGCTTTGCAATCCCTAGTAGAGCGCTACGGCTGCATAGCTGGCTATCCTGACGGCACCTTCCGCGGCAACCGGGCCATGACTCGCTACGAGTTCGCAGCCGGTTTAAACGCCTGTTTGGATAAAGTTACCGAACTGATTAGAGGTGGTACGGGAAATTTAGCAACCAAAGAAGATTTAGCTTCTATCCAAAGATTGCAAGAAGAATTTGCTGCGGAATTGGCAACTTTGCGCGGTCGCGTCGATGCTTTGGAAGCGCGCACTTCTGAATTAGAAGCAAATCAGTTTTCGACTACTACTAAACTCAACGGCGAAGTGGTATTCGCTGTGACCGGTATCGCCGCCGGAGATGATGCTGAGGGCCGCAAAGCTGATAGAACCACAGCTTTTGGCAGCAGGGTTCGTCTTAATTTTGATACGAGTTTCTCAGGTGAAGACTTGCTGAGAACTCGACTGCAAGTTTTGAATTTAGGTTCGTTTTCTACTAACAATACCAAAACTGCTGAAGGGGAATTGCGGTTTAATGCCGGGCCTTTCGGCGAGGCTAGCAATACTGTTGGTTTAGATGCGCTGCTTTACCAATTCCCTCTAGGCAAAAACACTACTGTAATTCTAGAAGCCAACGCCGGCGCTGCTGATGATTTTACCAACACTGTCAACCCTTACTTTGACGGAGATGGCGGCAGCGGTGCTCTTTCTAACTTCGGTACTCGCAACCCGATTTACTATTTGACTGGCGGTTCTGGCATCGCTCTGCGGCATCAGTTTGGGGAAAAACTCGAACTGAGTTTAGGATATTTGGCCGGCAACGCCGCCAACCCGACGCGGGGTAACGGTTTGTTCAACGGTTCTTACGGCGGTTTGGCTCAGTTGACTTTCAAACCGAGCGACAGCTTTGCTATAGGTTTAACTTACGTTAATTCCTACAATTTCGTGACCGGTACGGGGAGCAATGCTTCTAATTTCCCGGCGCGTCTCGGTTCCTTCGGAATTGACAGCGATAGCAATCTGCCTGTTTCTAGCAATTCCTACGGCGCGCAAGCTTCGTTGAAACTTGGTCGCCGAATTGCTCTTGGCGGTTGGGCGGGTTACACCAACCAGCGCATTTTGTCGAACTTGGCTACTCCTACTGGTTCTGTGCAGCGGGGAGACCAAAAAATCTGGAACTGGGCAGCTACTTTGGCTTTTCCTGACTTGTTGAAAGAAGGAAATGTGGCGGGAATTCTGGTAGGTATGGAGCCTCGGGTGACGAGTTCTACTAATAGGAGTTTACCGGAAGATAAGGATACTTCGCTGCACATTGAAGGTTTCTATCAGTTTAAGTTGAGCGACAATATTTCGGTCACTCCTGGTGTGATTTGGCTGACTGCTCCGGATCACAATAATGATAATTCTGATTTGGTGATTGGAGTAATCAGAACGACGTTTACTTTCTAGGAGTTGTATGTATAAGGTGCGCCCCCGCACCTTTTTTGGCGCTGAAACAAGCTCTAATTAGATTGATAGTGGTGGTGTAAATATTTAGACTTGCATTGCATCAATATTCGCTCTGTTAACCGCAGATTTCCAGCGTACAAACACTGATTGACGCTGATAATTTAATAAGTCATACCAATTTCATAAAGTAGCGCTAGATATTACCCCCCCAACCCCCCCGATGCTTTGGGGGGAGGTAAAACTTCATCTATACCACATCTTTAGAAAAATGGTATCAACCGTTAATTTCAGGCAGATAACGCACGCTATAGCAGATAATTTCCAGATAGAAAGGCAATTTGGGCAATCTTGTGTTTTGTTTCAACAGAAATGACCAGCTTTAGCTAAAGCTGGTCTGCACAAATAGTTAAATCCGTTGTTTTTCCCACAGTGTTTTTCTCACGGCGAGGAAACCCGAGTTGCACGTTTCTTTGCAGCGGGTTCTAAGACAGATATCATCTCTCTTAAGCGGTACTTTTGCAACAAAATTTATTTTTTTGTAATACAACTTTACATTGAATAGAGATTTTTGATGTTTGTAGTGAGGAATTTAGTCCTCGGATTGTTGGAAAACTGAAGTCGGAACGATCGAACTTATTGCCTTTTAGTTGTCACCGCGTACATCATAATCATGCGGGGGCTTGCTGCGGTCTGCCCCAGACAATCCGCTCTTGTTTGTAGACAACCATACCAGGTTTTGCACCTTTCGGCTTGTATACATATTTCGGTTCTGTATAAACCACGGGAACTTGTTCGCTGTGGCGGGCGCGACTGTAGTATGCAGTCATGTCGGCCGCAAATTGCAAATCGGTTTCTTGGGCGACATTACCGGGTGTCAGACGCAGCAAGGCGTGACTTCCGGGAATCTCTAGGGTGTGGAACCACAAGTCGTAGTCGTTGGCGGTACGAAAGGTGAGTTGGTCGTTTTGGCGGTTGTTGCGCCCGATTAATAATTCAAAGCCGCTGGGGGTTTGGTAGCGGTGAAATTCGATCGCAGCATTTTTGTCACTGCCACGGTAATCTGGTACAACTAGATATTTTTGCTGGATCAGTTCTTCGCGGATTTCGGCGAGGGTTTGCAAATCTTGGGTGTTGCGGTAGGTTTCTAGTACCGAAAGCGCGGCTTCGACTTGTTCTAAATAGTCGATTTCTTCTTGTACGGCGGCTAACAAAGGTTCTACTGCAATGCGGGCTCTTTTAAGTTTTTGGTGTTTTTTGTAGATTGCTTGAGCGTTTTGAACGGCGTTTTTTTCCACGTTTAGCGGAATGATTACTGGTTTTTCAGTTTCAAAGTCTGGGAGGGAAATTGATTTCATTCCTGGTTCCCAATGCTGCAAGTTTGCCATTAGCAAGTCGGCTTGGGATTTGTGGATATCTGCGCCGGCTGATTGCTGCAAGCGTTCTTTAAATGTGTTGGCTTTGAGGCGCAGTTTGGCGAGGATGTTGTTGAGTTTTTGGGTAAGTTGATGCCGCAGTTGGGCGAATAGTTGTTGGTTGATTTCGCCGGTGTAGTAGCTGTTGAGTAATTCTTGGACGGAAGAGTTCGGCAGCGGATTTTGTAGCGGATGTAGCGGATGTAACAGATTGGGGGAATTAGATTCCTTTTCAGATTCAGATTCTGGCTGTTTTTCGTCGGGTTTTGGCCAGTCGATGACGCTGTAGCCTTCGGGGGTCAAATTTGGTTGGAATTTGGAGTTTTCTAGGCATTGCAACCAGTACAGCCAGCGCTGAAATAGTTGCTGCCATTGGTGGGGATTGAGGCTGTCGGTGGATTGTTCGGGGTCTAAAGAGGCCGATCGAATCATGGACACTACTAAGTTTTTACTCAACCCTCGGTAATTCTTCAACAGATTGGTCTTTAATTGTCCGGGAACCAGGCTAATTCGTTCTTGCCAGCGGTTTTGAGGTTCGATCGCGCTTGGCACTGCATCGGTCAAAGAAGGGGGCAATTCGTAGGGTTGCCCGGTTTGGACTGGGCGGACGCTGGATTGTTTTAGGCCGACTTGGTGGGCGCAGGTGACAACGAGATTGTCACTGGCGGTGAGGATGATGTTGCTGTATTTGCCCATGATTTCGGCGTAGAGATGCCAAAGTGCTCCTTCGCCGGGACGTTTGGCGAATTGCAAGTCGATGACTCTTTCCCAAGGGGACACGGGGGCGATGGAAACTAAGGCTAAGCCGCACAGTTGGTGGCGCAGTTGTTCGCTGAAGGTGAAGGTGTCAGGAATGCGGGGCGGGGGGTCGCCGACACAGATGCGGGCTGCTGTTGGATGGGAGGAAATGTCTATCCAGGCGCGCCCTTTCATGGTGCGGAGGGCCAGGGACACGGTAAATCGATCGCGCTGGTAGACTTGTTCTAGGCGCGCTGGCAGCCATTGGGCTCGCAGTTCGCTGCAAGCTGCGGTTAAAGTTGTAAAGTCTACGGGTTGCACGGTGGCCTCTTTGCGATCGATCGAATATGTATTTCTATACTGGCAGATATTGGTCGTATTTTACCGATCGAATCAAAGTTTGGAAACGAACTGGAATGGAAAGCATATCTATGCTATAACAACAGCTCGTTTGCGATCGAACAAAGGTATGCTGTTGGGCGATCGATCAACTACATTCTAAAATTTTCTCCTCGATTGTGAAACTTTTATCGCGCCACAAAGTATTTAATTCCTCATTTTTTTTGATATTTGAGGTGTATTTTACTTCATAAAATACAGGCATAGTGGCCCAACAGCGGTTACAAAACCAACAAATTTTATTATTTTCAATGTGCTGCATTAATGGATAACAACAACAAGGACATTCGTGCATTATCGTTTACCTCTATAACAAATTACGGAAAAACAATTTTAGGCTACGATCTATTTTCCAGATCGAGATGAGTCGCACAGCGCAGCACAATTTCAGAATATAGAATCTTCTGGATGTCCAAACTGCACGTTTTGCAGTGAATTTGTAAGCCACGATGTCTCCTTCTCGGCTAAAATCACTACCTGTCAAGTAGCAATCCTAATCGTGCATTCCCTGAAAAATTAATCTATATATCGGATGGGGATAAACAGCAGAATCGTCACTGTCAGCGGATACCCAAAGCTGGCCTCATTCAATATTGGCAAACATCTCTTAGGCGTTTTCATAACGCGCATAATTTGAAAATTGCAGATTTAAAGGCAATTGATGGAACTCATCCATCAGCCCCTCACAAATTTGGACGATAGTTTCTTCAGCAATCTCGGCTGGTTTGGCTTTCAGGTAGAGTTGGGCGAGGGTTTCTACTTGTTTAGATGCGGTTATCTTTGCTTTTTTGATAGCCATATCATTACCCTCATAACCTGAGAATTACTTTGAGTCTAACAGTTTTTATTAACAATTTCTATGAGCGAGCTCATAGTTATCAGAAAAAAAGATAAATTGAACAATCAAAAGTCAAGGCCGCTAGGGGTGATTTAACGGAAATATCTGGTATTTTGCATTATAGTGCTGTCGCGCACTCGCTACTACAAATAATACCATTTTTCTAAAGATGCGGTATAGATGAAGTCTTAGCCCCCCCAAGGCATCGGGGGGGTTGGGGGGGTAATATCTAGCGCTACTTTATGAAATTGGTATAAGTAAGGTTCCTAGCGCGGAATTAAGTCTGCAACCAATCTTTCAAGCGGAATAAAGTCCGCACTACAAACGGTTTTTGTGATGGTAATCGATGCAATTTTAGACGTTATGCAATATAGACTGTACGCAATATTTCTAGCGACTGGGCATTACCTATTGGTGTCAAAGAATACTTGGGGGGCTGACTGGAAAGCCTGCAAAAAGCAGGCTTTTTAGGAGAGGACTATCATATGTATGGCAGCTATCAGCCTGTGGTTATACCGATTGTTTCCGGCGATATAACTAGCTTTCCAGTTATATCCATAGTTGCACATTTCAACACTTGATTAAAAGCTAATCCCCGAATTTTTAGCTCCCACCGAATGCCTTTTGCTTTCATTCTCTTGGCTTTTCGCATATCGACATCGGCTGCTTTTTGATGCAGCAGCAAATATTTCATCGCTGCTGTAGCTTCAACTTTTGTGGCAAATGCAATGTAGGTGATATATCCGCCGTCCCAGTGGTTGGCGTTGCGGATGCTGCTGATAGTCGCGACTCTCGGACTAAACCGGTTCCAGTAAAAGTCACTGTAGCCGATCGACTGTGTTTTTACTTGGAGTTTGTTTGCCATTTGACTTAACTCCTATAATCTTTGGTGCGGGATTGGCAGGATTAATTTGCTGCTGTTACTATTATAGCAAATTTTTGAGATATTGGGAATGGCGAAATGGTAATTAGTCCGAGTATGCAAAGGCTAAAAAACCTGGTTTCTTACAAATTTTGGGTTGGTGGCACAAAATTTGTAAGAAACCCGGTTTCTGGGAAGCATGGTAATTAATGAATAATAACTATAGCCTTTCTCAGAAAGATGAGGTAATGTCGGGCATCGGCCCGCGCAGGGCATCGGGCATCGGCCCGCGCAGGGCATTGGCCCGCGCAGGGCATCGGGCATCGGCCCGCGCAGGGCATCGGCCCGCGCAGGGCATGGGCCCGCGCAGGGCAGTGGGGCATGGGCCAAACAGGTCATTGGCCCGCGCAGGTCATGGGGCATGGGCCAAACAGGGCATGGGCCAAACAGGTCATTGGGCATACCTAACTTTATTGAGAACCGCTATAAGAACCAATAACCAATAACTAACAACCAATAACCAATAACCACTAACCACTAACCACTAACCAATAACTAATAACTAAAATCTCAATTCGTATTCACCAGTAACGCGATTGTCTCCTTGAAAATTAGTTGAACCTCTGAGCAAAATCTTGTCGCTCAATCGATAGCGCAAATTAAATTCGGTCGGCTGATTTGCTGACAAAACTCGAATGATTGATGCCGAAAGATTGCGCGTGATATCGGCCCCAACTTCTAAACCTATGCCGAGGGAACCCGCACCGGAAGCGCCCCCAGAACTGGAACTAGCTGTTTCTCCTTGGTTGCCTCGAATTCTAGTTGGAAATAACCGAAATTCCGTCAATCCTGTGGCGTTGGTAATCACTGATTGCAGGTTGTTTAATAAACCCGCACCTGCTAAATTTGCGATCGCCAGTGTACTGTCTCCCTGTCCCAATGTCTGCACGAAACTGCCGCCTAACAGCGCTACAATCTCTGTTTCCGATCGACTGGGAGAACTCCTCAACTCCAGATTTTCGGCTAACTGAGAAGCCCTTCCCTGCACTAACGCTTGAATTCGGACACTCCGCACGCTGCCGAAACTTGTCGGTTCGTCGGCTATTTCAGAGGCGACAGAAGTTCCCGGAGTGCGGAAGCGCGTTACTTCCTGTACCGAAGTTGCTAATCTTATATCCAGCGTCGGATCGAGTCCTTGTCCCGCTATAAAGGTAGCAGTTTGCGGGTATCCCTTATCAAGCTTAAACTGCGTTGTAAACAAATTCACCGCCCCCGAAGTCAACCGAATCGTACCCTCCGGGCGAATATCGTCTAAAGTTCCATTCACCGTCAAACCCCCAGTCGCCTGGAAACTCAATATCGGCGGACTCGTTACCCGCACTCCCCGGCCCAACTTCAGTTGCAAATCCCTGAACACCACATCAAAGGAAGGGGAAGAAGAAGCCGAAGCCGTGGAAGGAGAATCGGAAGGGGAAGGAGGGGCCGCAGGAGAAGACGGGGAATCGGAAGGGGAAGCTTCTGTCGCAGGGGAAGATGGGGAATCGGAAGGGGAAGAAACTAACTGAGTAGCGCCGCCGCCCGCACTTGGGAGAAACACTTCGCCGTCGTAGAGTTCAATGTTACCGCTCAAGCGCGGCCGAAAAGCCGTGCCCCTGGCTTGGACTTGACCGACTGCGCCACCGCGATACAATCCTCTGAGATTCAAGGCCAGCTTGTCGAGATTGACAGCCAAAGGATTCGCTGCATCGACATCGCCCTCAGCAAAGGGCACGGACAGGGGAATCACGCCCTGCGCCACAACTTCTCCCTGACTCAACTGTCCGCGAATTCCTTCTACCCGAATTCGATCGCCCTCAAAGCGCACCGCCCCAGTCAGCCCTGTAATCGGTTCTGGGAAAGCCCTCGCCCGGACGGTAGCATTTTCAAAATTCGCAATTCCTTGCGCTACAGGCTCTTGCAGCGTCCCTCCCACGCGAATTTGCACCTGTCCCTTGCCACTCACCCAGGCAATCTGTGGAGTCAAGACATTAATAATTGCCAATCCTTCATTTTTCAAATTCGCCCTCAAATCAATTTGATTGCTGTCAGGTTTCACAGCAGCAAACGGCAACGCAAAAGGCAAACTTCCTTGAACCTCAATCGGTTCGACTTGAGTCACCAAAGCGCTGCCGCCAAAATTGAGGCGGGCGTTGCTGTAACTAAAACTGCCGTCGGCTTGTTTAATCGGTTCTCCGTTTAGCGTACCGTCAACCAAACTCAATTCTCCGGTGGCCTGCGGATTTGCCAAACTGCCGGCCAAGTTCGCCCGCAAATTCAAATTTCCGGTGACATCGACAAAGGGCAATTCTACCAGTTCTGCTAACTTTTCCACCGGCACATTTTCGATTCGCAACTGCCCGGATTGAGCTTTTTGCCCGAGTTGTCCCGAAAAGCCGATCGTACTTTTGCCCGATCGAATTTCCAGAGGTAAAATAGTTAAAACCCCGTCCTGAAAACCGCCCTCAATGCTGAACTTTTCAGCGACATATTGGCCCCACTGCCAATTATCGCCCTCAACATTAAATTTAGCTTCCACACCGGTTCGCAAAGAACCCGCGACAGCAATTTCCCCGCCAAAAGTCCCCTGCAATTGAGATAGCGGGGGCAATTTTTGCGATTGGGCCACCTCCTCCTGCCGCTGCTGCAAAAGCACTTCAATTTCTGCCAAACGGCGCAACTGTTCGATTAACGGGGCTTCCGGTTCTCCGACTGCGACAGTTTGCACGTCGGCGGCGCTAGCGTAAACCGGAGGTTTGAGGCCTCTGGCTAAATCGCCTAAATTGAAATACTGCAAAGCGACTAAAATCTGCTGCAAGTTGCCCTGCTTGATGTTAACTTTCCCGGCAAATTCCGGGTTTGCGCCGGTTTTGACATTGCCGGAAATTAAGTATTCACCCGTACCTTGGCGGAAGATGCCGTTTGTCAGAGTGGCGCTGCCTCCTTCATAGCTAAATTCGGCTTGAAAACTATCACCTTTAATGTAGCCGATCGCCGGTTGGGCGATCGCAATTTGTCCGTTTGCTTGCAAAGTCTGCGGATTTAACGGCATCTTCCAGCCCGGTACATTCACCTGTCCCGAAACCGTACCAGTTATCGGCCCCAAACCGGCATCTTTACCCGGCGACAGATTCAAAGCAGCGAGGGGAAAATCGCTTAAATTCACTCGCAAAGTTTCTCCCTCAGTTTCGCCACGGGCTACAGATTCCCCGCGTTTAACTAAGAAAGAAGTCGGCAGAAAAGATGAATTTAAAGCTAATTCAATTTTGTCGCTTGCGCCGGCCAAACGCAAGTTTACACTTTTATCGGAATTCGCACTCACAATCCCCGCCAGTACAGGATCGAATTCAACTTGATTTACTGCCAAATTCCGCACTTCCACATCGCCAACCAAGCTGAGGGCGGAGAGATTTCCGGTGAGGCGGCCCGTGAAATCGACATTGCCGCGGACAGGCTGATTTTTCTCTGAAGAATTTTTGAGACCAATTGGTCTCAAAAATGCCAACTGTTCTGTTGGTAAGGCTGCGAGGTTAAAGTTGGAGAGTTTTACATCCAAATCGAGATTGGAAATTGAGGGCAATCCTTTACCTTCGAGTTCGACATTCACAAAACCGCTGGCTGTCAAACCCGGAGTTGCAGCTTTTTCTATTTCTACCCGTTTGCCATTCCAATTAAATGCTGCCTCAAAAGGTTGTTTCAAAAACGGTAATTCGGAGATGCGGAAACTGCCGCCGGCGCGAACAGTTTCCGCCGAAGCAGCGGCAATCGGGCCGGATAAATTGACATTGCCGTTAAATATTCCTCGCAATAGCGGGAGATTTTGGGCTTGGGAAACTAAACCGCTGGCTTGCAAGCTTTGGCGCTGGGCTTCAAAGGCTTTCTGGAAGCGACTTAAGGCAATTTGGTCGCCTTCGATTGAGGCGCGCCAATTCCCGGAGGCGGCGCTACCTGTGGCGTTGACAACTCCGCCACCGTTGGCGAGTCGAATTTGTCCGTCGCCCTTGGCGGTGATGCCGTTGGCAGTTAAATTATCTACACTGCCTAAAATTCGGACTTTACCGTCGAGGGTGCCGGCAATTTCTGGCGGTAAATTGGCTGTCAGCAAACCTGTTTGTTTGAGGGTTTGTTCTAAGTTGCTGACTGTAACTCCATTGGTTTCTAGCAATGCTTCTAAGTTGCCGTTTTCCAATGTGGCTGCTGTATCGATCGCCCCCAGTCGATCGACCAAAATCCGTCCTTCGGCCTTAGCACTAATTCCCTTTGCTGTCAAGTTATTCAAACTGCCCGCTGCTGCCAGTTGGCCGTTAACTCTGCCGTCAAATCCTTTGGGCAAAGTTGCCGTCAGGGTAAACAGTTGGGTATCGCGGATTGTTTGTTCTAAGCGGCTGAGAATAACTCGATCGGCATCAGCAAAAACTTGCAACCGTCCACCATCTAATTTACCTTTAAAATCAACCGTACCGTCGGCAATATTGAGTTTGCCGCTGCTGTTGACAGCAATATCGGCGGCGGTTGAATTGTTCAGATTTCCCGACGCTTGAATTTGATTGGATATTTGTCCGTCAAGGGATTTTAGATTTTGGATTTTAGATTTTATATTATTGAGATTGGCGACTGTTTGGGGGTTTTCAGCAACGAAGCCGGAAGCGACATCTAACAGCGGCAATCCTAAATCTACCAGACGGGTGATGGAAGTGCGATCGGTTTCTGCGATTCCTTGCCAAATTCCCTCTGCCAATTCTCCTTTAAAATTGACATTGCTGCCGGCAAGATTGAGTTGGCCTCTGCCGCTGGCATTGATGCTGCTAGCGGTCAAATTGTCAAGACTTCCCGATGCGGTAAATTGACTCGATAGCTGTCCGTCAATCGATTTGAGATTTTGGATTTTGGGTCTTAGATTGCTATACTGTTGATTTTCGGGATTGAAGGCGGAAGCGACATCTAACAGCGGCAATCCTAAATCTACCAAGCGGCTGATGGAAGTGCGATCGGTTTCTGCGGTTGCTTGCCAATTTCCCTCTGTCAATTCTCCTTGCAAATTAACATTGCTGTCAGCAAAATTGAGTTTGCCGTCGGTCTTGATATTGATGCCGCTAGCGGTCAAATTGTCAACATTTCCCGCAGCTAAAACTTCACCTGTTAGCTGTCCGCCCAGGGATTTGAGATTTTGGATTTTGGATTTGATATTGTCGAGATTTGCTGAGGATTTTAGGTTTAAAAACGGTAAACCAATATCAATTAATTGATTGACAGCAACTCGTTCTGTATTGCCGTAAGCTTGCCACCTGCCGGATTCCAGTTTGCCACGAACATTAACAATACTGTCAGCAATATCTAGTGTTCCTTTGGCGTTAGCAGCGATCGCATTTAAACTCAAATCGTCCAGAGTTCCCGCAGCCTCGGCTTTGCCGCTGAAGAAACCTGTTAATTGCGGAGGTAAATTAAGTTCTGGCAAGACTTGCTGCAAACTATTAATAGCTATGCGATCGCCCTCGATCAACGCTTCCCACTGCCGATTTTTTAAGGCTGCATCCACCTTTACATTAGTGTCGCCAATTTTGACAACTGTATTTTGCAAATCCACCGCATTACCTGCAGCGACAATTTCACCGCTTGCGGGAAAAGTTCCTTGCAGCGCTTGCCATTTAACTCTAGCTTGGATGTTGTCAAAAGGGCCGAAAAGTTGAGCTTGTGCGGAGACGTTGCCAATTTTAACAGTAGCAGGAATCTGGGCAGCGTAAATTTGGGCGAGATTATCTCCTGGTACATTTTCAGCTTGCAAATCAAATACCAAACCCGATCGCGAATTCCCGCTTCCTAAAGCTATATCGACTTCACCTTTACCGCTAATTTTACCACCGGCAGCCGGCACTACCAATATATCGCCCAAAGCCAAACCTACAGAGGAAAATGGGGGAAGAGAAGATTGAGTTTTGGGAGTTGGGGTTTGAGCCATTCTCCTCGGTTCCAGCTTAAAATTAGTGCTAATATTGTTTAATTGCAGGCGATCGACCACAGCGGGTTTTGTGGAGGCGATCGTACCAGTCAGCAGTGGATTTGCCACGGTTCCAGTCAGTTTGGTATCTGCCTTGATTTCTCCGGCTACTGCGATCGGCAATACCACTTTCTGCCCTAACTCTGCTTCTACCGTACTGACAACATTTGCCACGGCTACCGGCTGCAGGTTTGTTATTAGATTGAAGCTAGCTCGATCTAGGTTAAAATTTGCTCCTGTTGCGACTGTTCCGGCTATTTTAACTGGAATTAGACCGTAATTAGCAGTCAAACTATCCACAATCACATTAGTTCCCTGAAACCGCAATTGACCGCTGCTATTTTGGATTGTTTGTTTCAGGGGCTTGATATTTGCTTGCAATCCGGCAAAACTAGCCGTTCCAGTAAGTGATGATAATTTATTCTCTCGAAGTTGCACGGTTAAGTTGCTATTTGCCAGACCTTTTTGTAAAGAAATTCCCCGCAGTTTCAGCAAGCGGGCGAGGTCGGACAAAGGCAAATTTTGACCTTGCAACTGCAGGTTAGTTTGAGCCATAGGCAACAGAGAATCGCCCTTGACTGCAAAATTATCATTATTAGTAAATTGACCGTTGAGTTCGTAGAGGATGCGGTGATTTTGCTCGCGAAATAAAGCGTTGCCGTTGTTCAGAATTACAGAAATAGGAGCCGATTTTGGCTGTCCGATGGGGGGATTTGGCACCAAAACTGCGCTGACATTTTCAACGCGCACGGCATCAATTTCTGTTTTAAATAAACCTGGTTTTTTGGGCTCGGATGTAGGAATATTAATCCAGGTACCTTGCTTGTCCTGTTCGATATAAACGCTGGGTTTGATTAAGGTAAGATCTAATTTTAGAGTGCGGTTGAACAGCAGCGGCCAAATTGAAAATTTTACTTCTACTGCTTCTGTAGAGGCGTAATCTGGATCGGTAGGAGTTGCGGGTACGCTCGATCGGCCAAACCGCAAACCAGTCGGAGAAAATCGCTCCAATTTTCCGATTTGCACGGGCCTCTTGAGTGTCTGACTGACCTCAGATTCCACCAAAGGAGCTAAGTTTTTCCGCACCCACTCCTGTGCGGCCACCGCCCCAACCAGGCCGAGAATGCCCAATCCCGTACCGCTAAGCAGCAGCACGCGCCACCAGCGGCGGCTGAGACGGGGTGCGAGTTGCTTTTTGTCATCGTCGGAGTTAGTCATGCTTGTCTCTCAGAGCTTGTGAGAATTCACCAATAAGGAAATCAACCAATGTTCGATGCGGTAGAATTTCTTTGATTTTGCCTTTTGCCTTCTGCCTTCTGCCTTCTGCCTTTGGTAGACTCAGAACAGAGGCCGGAAGTGCCGATCGAACCCAACTCTCGGCAGAAGGCACGCCCACACTCTAGGGTAGACTGCAAAAACCTTTACCGAACTTAATCAAAACACGCAACACCACCCAAAACCAAGTCCTCCAACTCCCCCAAATTCTCTAGATTCCCCCCCAGTGCAGGATCGGCCCTCAATCAAAAATCTCAAATCTCCAACCGAGTCGTCTAAATCCCTCAAATCCTCTCGATCGCGCCGCGTGCAGGATCGACCCTCAATCAAAAATCTCAAATCTCAAATCGATCGCCCGATCGCTTCTAAGATTAAAAAACGGTGGTTAAGAAGGTCTTTAAAACTTATGCGAGTGTTCGTCTTACTCTTCAATGCCCGCACCGAGAATGAGGGAATTCATACCATTCAACTCGGCGATCGCAACAAAGTTCTGATGTTTGAGTCAGAAGACGACGCCACCCGCTTTGGCGTGATGTTGGAAGCTCAGGATTTCCCCGAACCGACTGTCGAGGCGATCGACGATCGAGAAATTAAGGAGTTCTGCGACAGTGTTGATTATGATTGGGAACTGGTACCGGCGGGCGCGCTAGCGATTCCGCCAGAAGACAATGTAACACAGACTCAGTGGCAAGCGCAGGGACAACCAGAGCCGGAGCCGGAGGCGGACTCGGACTCTGAGGTTTCCCAAAACGAACTGGATTCTATTCGCCGCCGACTAGAAGGACTTTTGTAAGAGTCAGTAGTCAGTAGTCAGTAGTCATTAGTCAGTAGTCAATATTTAGTAGTCATGACTATTGACTACTAAATATTGAGTCGCGAGTCAACTTGAATTGCATTCATTCGCCTCAAGATTTGAAAGGTATCTGGGTTTGTCTGCATTTATCTGCGGTTTTCCTCTAAATCAATAACCAATGACTAATGACCAATGACCAATGACCAATGACTAATGACCAATGACTAATGACCAATGACCAATGACCAATGACCATTAACAACAGACAAAAAATGAAGAATGTGGAAGAACGGGGGCATCTGCTGACGGAACAGGTGAATGCCAACAGCGAGAATTTAGACCAACTCAGTTCGATCGAATTAGTGGATTTGTTCAACCGGGAAGACGCCCAAACCTTAAGCGCGATCGCCAGCGCCCGCGAAGAGTTGGCCCGGGCGATCGACATTGCAGCCGAATCTCTGCGTCAAGGAGGCCGCCTGTTTTACGTCGGTGCGGGGACTTCCGGGCGTTTGGGGGTACTCGATGCCGCTGAGTGTCCCCCCACCTTCTGCACCCCGCCAGAGCTCGTACAAGGCATAATAGCCGGGGGTGCAGGGGCTTTGGTGCGGAGTTCGGAGGATTTGGAGGATCGGCCCGAAGATGGGGCAGAGTCGATCGCCCACCGTCACATTAACAATCTCGATGTGGTAGTCGGGATTACGGCTGGAGGTACAACACCCTTTGTAGCCGGTGCCCTACAGGCGGCGCGACAGCGGGGGGCGAAGACTGTATTTATGGCCTGCGTACCCGCAGAACAGGTGAATTTTGAGGCGGATGTTGATATTCGGTTGTTGGTGGGGCCGGAAGTGCTGGCGGGCTCGACGCGCCTGAAAGCGGGTACAGTCACAAAAATGGCTTTGAATATTATTTCGACTGGCGTAATGGTAAAGTTGGGGAAGGTTTACGGCAATCGGATGGTTGATGTGGCAGTGACCAATCAGAAATTGCGCGATCGGGCGGTACGGATGTTGCAGGATTTAACTGATTTGAGCCGGGATGAAGCGGGTTTGTTGCTAGAAAAAAGCGGCAAGTCGGTAAAATTAGCTTTGATGATGCACTGGACTAATTTGGAGATGCAGGAGTGCGATCGAATTTTGGGCGAGTTTCAAGGTAATTTGCGATCGGCCCTAGCATCAATCCAACCGTAGATTTTAGATATTTCCTCCAATTCTTTAATCTCAAATCATTACTTGCAGAGGTTCGACAATCGGAATTAGTCCCAAGCAAGAATACCGTCCTTTATCTCGATCGCATCTTGAGAAACATAGTATAACTCAAATAACCAACCGTAGGGTGCGTCAGCGTCAGATTATTTGTGTGTAATTAACATTTTTTACTGACGCACCCTACAATTACAACAATAACCAACCGTAGGGTGCGTCAGCGTCAGATTATTTGTGTGTAATTAACATTTTTTACTGACGCACCCTACAATTACTCAACTACAATTACAACAATAACCAACCGTAGGGTGCGTCAGCGTCAGATTATTTGTGTGTAATTAACATTTTTTACTGACGCACCCTACAATTACTCAACTATCCTACTTCATATTCAAAATCTTCTGAGTAGCACTTTCAGACACCGGCATCACCGATAAGCGATTGCCCTTCCTCACCACCAAAATCTCCTCAGCACTAAAATTTGCTTTCAATTCATCCAAAGATATTAACTTAGCAAATTCCTCCACAAACTCAACTCTCACAGTTTGCCAGCGAGGCGCGTCAAGCCGAGATTTAGCATCATAATATTCGCTGTCAACATCAAATTGAGTCGGGTCAGCAATATTACTTTCCACGACACGCATCAAGCCGACAATACCGGGTACTTTAGTATTAGAATGGTAAAAAAATACTAAATCTCCCACAGTCATTTGTCGCATGAAATTACGAGCTTGATAGTTCCGAACGCCATCCCAAAGCGAAATCTTATCTGACTTCAAATCCGCAATACTATAAACATCCGGTTCCGACTTCATCAACCAATAATTCATACAATATCTTCACTTTGGTTAGCCAAAAGTTCTTGAATATTATCTAAACACTGCTGTATCGCTTTTTGCATAAAAACCTGAACCAACAATAATCCAACAGGATATAATAGCGGAGAAGTTAGGACAAAATAAAACTCCCAATCAATCTGAGTTCCCTTTGGTGTAGAATTAAAATTCCAATCTCCACCACCAGACTCAATAAGTATAGAAATCGGAAACTCAAACCCTTTAACCAATCGGTAAGTTTGTCTTTCTGGCTTATTAAAAGTAATTATTTCTTCATCAATCACCGACCTATCACAATGTTTGATCCGCGACACACCGCCTTGACGCATCTCTCCACCATCAGCCATTTCAACTTTAATAATTGCTGGAATTGGACAAAATCCGCGAAAGGTTTTTGGCACATTCGATAGTGATGCCACAAAATAAAAGACTGCTTCCGGTGATGCAGCAATTGCTACTAAAGCGTTGGTTTTAACTAACATTTAATCATCACATTATTGGCAACATTGATCGAGGGCAGATTTCTGATTATATAATACTTAATGCACGAGTATTCAGAAACCGGCTTTTTGCGAAGATACTTTGTTACAGCCGAAAATTTTGCTAAAAACCCAGTTTCTGTGGTTGCAGCGCGTCAATTTTGTATATTCTACAACGTAATTGCTCAACCCCCTTGACAAGAGAACGAGATAGACATTAGATAGAGGAATGAAAAAACTCCCTGACCTAAAACAACTATCAGACGAGGCAAAAGACGCCTTGATAGTAGAGCTATGGCAGGAAATTCAAAAACTGCGTGCAGCATTATCCACTGACGCATCAAAAACAGACTCATCCCCCACCAAAACCAGCTCAAATTCCAGCACTCCACCATCGAAAGGATTCAAGCCCAACATCAAGTCGAAGCCATCGAAAATAGAATCCGTCAAAAGACAAAAAAGCATTGGCAGAACAGGAGGGGGAAGACATCTACATCCCGAACCCGACCAAATCATTATCGCTCAAATCAAAAGTTGCCCCCAGTGTTCAGAAACAATAACTGCCACAACCCAAAAATTGCAATCCGTCTATGACAAAATTGAACTACCACCAATTCGCCCGCTCGTAACGCGCATTGAACGTTATGGCGGTCGCTGCCCCTGTTGTCAAACCGAGTATCTTGCCCCAGTACCTGCTGGAATGGAACCAGGTTCACCATTTGGCAGTTCAATTCAAAGCTTAGTCACATATCTGCGCTACACTCATGCGATCAGCTACGAACGGCTGTCGGGAATCTTGTCATCCGTTTTTGGACTCAAGATCTCAGAAGGAGCGATCGCCAACCTTTTAAGTACAGTCAAAACCAGTTTAGATGAGCAAGTAAATCAAATACTACAACGTTTGCGACAGGCAAAATTAATTTGCTCGGATGAAACCAGTGCCAGAGTAAACGGACAAAACCAATGGGAGTGGGTGTTTCAGAACCAAGATATTTGCCTGCATGTCATCCGTCCCAGTCGAGGGGCTGGAGTAATTAGTGAAGTTCTCGGGGAACATCGCCCGCAACTGTGGGTATCAGATCTTTTTAGCGCTCAAAAAAATCACCCAGCAGCACAATGGCAGGTGTGTTTAGCCCATCAACTACGGGATTGCCAATATGCGATTGATGCAGGAGACAAGATTTTTGCCCCAGCGATGAAGAGGTTATTATTAAGGGCCTTTGTCATCCATCGACGACGCGACAGGATGGACGAGACAAAGCTGGAGAGATATCGCAGCAATTTACGAGAAAGATTAACCAGAATTTTGAGTTTAGCCCCATATCAGCCGGATGGTGTCCGGTTACGAAAACGCTATGGCGAGTTGATGGATAATTTGTTTTTATTTCTGGAAGATGTGACAATTCCACCCACAAATAATTCGAGCGAACAAGCGATTCGGATGAGCGTGATATTTCGTCGCGTGACTAATTGCTTTCGTTCGGAATGGGGTAGAGATTTATTTGCAGCGGTTCGTTCAGTTGTCAATACTGGTAAAAGGCAGGGCTTAACTGCTTATCAAGCTATTCAAAAAGCCCTCTCTCTTCATGGCTCCCTTTTTTCCCCTAGTTGAGCAATTACATTTTTGGTTACGGTGGCTTAATTGTTCACTATCTCGCTACGCTGTTAGCATCGAAGCGGATGAATCATTCTGAAAAACTCTCAGCAGAACTTGCCCCAGATTTTGTGCCTCTTCTCAATGAAATTGCTTCCTTTCCTGCTGTTACCGAATCGGCAGCAACTCCAGAACCCACAGAAGAACAGCGCCTCACCTCTTCGCTACAACTTAAAGCCGAATTTGCTTCTAATATTCAACTCGATACCGACACATTAAATCTACCCTTCATTCAAGTCGCTAGCCTGAGTCTCCGACAATGCCGCACCGTTATTCGAGCGCTCAATTCCACTCTCCCACGAAGTGAGCATATTCGCCTGAAACTAAACAAAAAAGATGTGCCAGCAGATTCGTTAAAATTTCAAATTAAGAAGCACTTTGAGCATCGACCGCAGCAAGTTGTCTCCCTAATTGAGCAAATTTTGAAAGCTAGTTAAAATGCTCGGAGAATCAACGACTAAATTAGTGTTCTTTTTCAAAACAACTTATGGTAACGATTTGATAGAAAGTTTTTTTGAATGCACCCTCCTTTTCCTGACCAAGCTATTAGTTACTTTCTTCAGCGCCAAGGGGAATCAGACCCTTGCCAATCTGTTCGCTCAACTCGTTGAGACTCAATTCCCGTTCAATTGCGATCGCACGAATTTCATCCATCCTACCGACGTTACCTAGATATAAGCTACATAGCAGCATATCTGCCGGCAGCGAAGATTTTTTGTGCGGTTAATTGCAAGTCGGGAAAGATTGATGAAATAAGCCGATCGTCATTTTGAAACAACTGTTTTTGATACTCGTCATCTTGCAGCGTACAAATTGTAACTGTTGGCTGTTTGGGTTTGCCAATATATTCTCTGCCACCAATGCCCAAATAGTCAACAATCCAATACTCAGGCACTCCAAGCAGGGCGTAATCTTCAACTTTGCGAGCGTAATCGTTTTGCCAGTTGGTGCTAACGACTTCAGCAATCAGTTTAATTGAGGAACCTGATGTAATTACAGGTTCTTGTTGCCACAAAGGTTCATTAATTAGTCGAGTTTGGTCTAATACAAGCACATCGGGGCGAAAGGCTGTTGCTGTTCCTAATAGTTTGATGAGACAGCGAGGGGGGATAAGGTAGGGTAGATCCAGGCGGTCAATTTCTACATTCAGTTTTCGTCCCAGAAAACCGGATACTTGTTCGTGCGGCCCTGTTGGTTCCATTTCGGTTAATTCACCATCAATCAGTTCGTAGCAATCGCTGTCGCCGTAGTTTGTAATAAATTCATCAACAGTTATAAGGTTTGGAGGTGATTGAACCATTGTGTTTTTTCTTGATAGATTTACACGGCACAAAAGCGTAATTTTTAACAAGTTTTTACCGATAAAAACCCCGTCATTACTATCAATAAAACTTCTAGTAACGAGTTGATAGAAAATTTTTTTATCTAACCTCCCTTTCCATATCTGGCGATTAGTTACTTTTTTCACCATTGCCAAGGGGAATTAGACCCCTGCCAATCTGTTCTATCAACTCGTTGAGGCTCAATCCGCGTTCAATGGCGATCGCGCGAATTCCCTCCCATCCCACCGACGTTACCTGGATATTTCTTTGCTTCTTGGGTTCTTCATAGCGGGGTTGTCCCCCAGAGCGGTTGAGGTTGGCTAGTGAGTTGGGATGGGGGTGAATTCCTTTCCTGGGTGACATAGCGTCGATAGCATTTCCTTTTTTTTACTATTTTCGCATTTTCTGGAGGCTTCTCGACGATAACTATGTTAGTGTTGAATAGTTCAAGAAAATTCCTGCCCGCGCTGACTCCCCTACTCCGGTTGCGGTCGAGCGCGGGCGAGCCTTGCATTCAACAAACTCGCCAGGAATGCGTCAAATGCAATCAGAAGCAGACGATTGGGAGCCGCAAGCGTTAATTGTTTTGCCGGGGGGTATTGGAGGGTGTACCTCTTGTGCTGCGAAACAACTGCGAATCGACCCCGAATTTCAATCTCTCATTCCTCCCCTGAGTAAAGACGAAAAAGCTGCCCTGCAAGCGAGCATTCTGGAGGAAGGATGCCGCGACCCGTTAGTAGTCTGGGCCGAGGAAAAGCTTCTCATCGACGGCCACAACAGGTTCGCCATCTGTACCGCGTACGGCATACCCTACGAAATTGTAGAGATGTCTTTTGAGGGCCGGAATGCAGTCAAGGTCTGGACGATCGCCAACCAACTGGGACGGCGCAGCTTGACGCCAGAATCCGTTAGCTACCTGCGCGGCACCTGGTACGAGCTGACCAAGGAATCTCACGGGGGCAAGCGTTCGGCAAACTGTCATTTTGACAGTTTGACAGACAAAATATCGCCAGATAGAGCAAGCTGTCAAAATGGCAGCTTGACAGACAAAACAATGCCAGATGAGGCAAGCTGTCAAAATGGCAGCTTGACAGACAAAACAATGCCAGAAGGAGCAAGCTGTCAAAATGCCAGCTTGACAGACAAAACAGCACGAGAGTTGGGAGAACGGTTCAAAGCTTCCCCCAGAACGATTTACCGGGATGCCAAGTTTACTCGAGCTGTGGATGCTCTTAGTTCTATTGGAGGAGAAGATGTGAAGTGGAAGATTCTTAACCGCTCTGCTGGGCTGACAAAGAAGGAAGTTCTTACTTTGGCCAATGATGCTCGCAGTCGTCCGGCTCAAGTTGCCAAAACTTTACAGGGGCGATGCCGGAAAGTGGAACCTGAAAAGCAACCTGCCATCGCTCACCACCTAACGCTCAAAATTAGTTCGTTAGTAGAAGTGTATGCGCCCGATCGCCAGGACGTTAACGGTCGGTTGGGGCGCATTCAGTCAGTGGGCGAGAAAACGGCTACCGTGTGGATGCGGCACATCCCTACTCTTGCCATGAATTTGCATACCTTCAAACACTCAGCTCTCACCGTCGTGCCGCTCGAAAATCAACCGGGACTTCAAGAAATTTGCGATCGCACTGACCGACTTCACAAATTAGGAAATCTAGATCCGTTTGAAGTCGAAATTCTGAACTTGTTAGAAAGAACAACGGCTCTTACTCCCACCGAATTGCAGTATTTAGAACAGATTGAGGATAGACACAAACTTGATTGAGTACCTTGCAACTATTTTTCCTTTGGGGAACAGCAATAACTTCGGAAATTTTAGTTGATTCACTTGACAGTTCAAACACTGAGTCAATCAATTTTTGTTGAGCTGCTAATTGTTGCAGTGAATAACAAGCTATTGCTCGCACTCGCTCAGGAGACTTGCTAGCATTTTTGGCAGCAAACGGTCCCCAGAAAGCACTCAGTACAATCTTAATCTGTTCCGATATTGGGTATGTTTGACTCAAACAGTAATCCCAAACCATCTCATCGAATGGGTCATTTAGTGCAACTAAAACACCCGATATTTGCGACTGCACTTGCTTCGGATTTTGGTCAGATAACGGCTGATTGTTCAAATTGGCCATCATAGATTTCTCCTGGTAAGCTAACTTATTTACATCCCCTTCTCGATTTTAGTATTTGCCATCAAGGAACAAACTTTCGTTCTTGAGGGGAGCGAATCCACAAAGTACAAAATCCTTTTTGTGCAGGTTTACCCTCTACTGTCAGCGTCACCCCCAATCGATTTATCTCAGTTTCACACAATTTTTTGTCACCTTTTTCGCTCAACAAAGCTTGATTCCAGCTCATAAGTTGGCGAGCATATTTCCCTTCATTGCTTGTTGCCCACTGAATTGTATCCGCGTTCAGGCGAGCAAACTGACCCTCTTTGCTCAGCCCCCATTCGAGCGCTACGGCTTGTTCTAAAGTGAGCTGGCGCGGCCCTTTTGGGTCGAGTTCAGGCGGTGGAATGAACCGGGGCACAGCTAACCCGATAAAAGCGCCAATCGCCATCGCCCCTAACACTACCCCGCTCCCAAAAATCACCGACCAAATATCGTGAGCAACTTTCTCTAAAGCTGCTTGTCGCACTAGGGTGTAAACTGAGTTAGAAATGTGGCGATGTTGCACCTTAACAGCCGCTTTTCCCTGCCGTTCTAAAAACTCCCTGCTTTCTTTTTCCCAATTTTCAGTAAGCTGGCGAACTTGTTCCAGTTCTTGAGAAATAACAGCTTGAGAATCTTTCAAATCACCTTGCCATTGAGATTGCCAATTCTTGAAAAACTGGTCAATCTCTTGCGGTTTTTTTTCTAACAGCAGTTCGAGTTGACCTGTAGCCAGCAATACGATAAAAAGCGGGTCATTTTTATTGAGACCGTATCGGTAAGCTGTCTGAATGACATGAGAGCGAAATTTGGAGTCTTTGCCCTTGAGTACCTGGCTGATTAGTGACTCAGTATCTCTCTCGTACATGGGAGGGGCAGATAAAGGATCTCTGTTCAGAGCTTCTCTTTCCCTCGAATCATCGTCTATGAGTTCCCAAAACTCCTCTTCATTTAGCTTACTCCCATTTGATTTCAACTTTTCTTGTACTGCATCTTCTGGGAATGTATCTGGAGAATCGGGCAAACTTTGCGAATTTTCAGCGGATTGTATGGAATTATTTTTGGTATTATTAAGTCTTCCCTGTTCCCTTGGCGTTTCCAATATCTCGCCAAACTCTTCAGAGTCAACTTCGGAAAGTTCTTCTAAAAGTTGATCGGACATTTAACCTCCTACCTAATCAAAATCCTAATCTTTATGCTGTTCTGCATCGCGCATTCTATAGTGTGAACTCATATTTTGTCCGTCTCCTAACGAGTTCATCACCCATTGATATCGTTTCCGGCTGCATCGTCAGGTGATAAATTAGAGGGCAATTCATGAATGATTGTTACAAGTCGCCACCTATCTCGGCGCAATTTTCAGTTGTTCGATTGACAGTCAACAGCGTCGCCCTGAGCGTAGTCGAAGGGTCAACAGTCAACATCATGTCTGAGTGCAACCGGAATTGATCTGACTGTAAAATTTACAGGAATACCCGCAAATTATCGGTTTAGACACTATCTGTAGTATTAAGATGTGTTTCTGCCCACCCAGCCCGCTGGCCCAGTGGTGAAGAAGTTTTTGAAACCCTGGAAATCTCGTAGCGGGCGATCGATCAATCTTCTTCTTTTCAGAATTTAAACGCAATAAACAACGTTTATTGCTAATATCCAACGCCTGGGATAACACAACTGCGTTGATTGCACTCAGCCAGCGGGCTGGTTTCGGCACACCCTATCAGTAGAGTCTGTGCGTAAGCCTTAATTTAGATTCTTAAAAGCTTACGATACCTTTTTTACAAATTACAGCCTCCTGAGACTTTACAACCTGTTGCTTATTTTGTTACTCATTTTGTTGCTCATTTTCTATCTGCATTTCCTCATTTTTTTTTTGTTCATAGGGCGCGATGACTTCTTTTTTATTGCGATTGGGTGCGTTGTTAAACAAACCTACATCTTCTATCAGACGGAAACAGTCTTCCAGAAAAGTATGCAATCGCTGCTGACTAATCAAGAAGAATTCAGAGTGTTTCATTGCTTGAGAAAATGACAACCGCTTCGTATCAATAAACTTGCGCTCTCTTGCACTCAGAGCCGGCAAATCTACCACAGGAATTCGGTAATTATTAATGAGCTTGTTCATTTCTTTATGGCTTTGTACGTGCGACCAATCTTTGCAAACTCCAAAATTGCGGACAAAAATGTGATTGAGCTGACCTTCAAAGTAGTTGAAAGAGTCAATAAACATTTCAATGCTGTCCGTCGTGCCACCGCAAATAAACCACTTGCATACCTCAACTCCTGACTGCTCTTTAAAATCAGGAGAGGTTAAATTAGCTTCGTCAATCCATTTGTTGATAATGCTGTAAACTCGAGCTGGTAAATTGACAATCACAGGAGTTTCTACTGCTGTTTCAAAAATAATATCGATATCGAAAAACTTCTCTTCATCTTCAACTAAAGCTACGATTTTTGCATTGTGTTCAGGATAGCGCTGCTGCACGTCAGGATTTTGAAAATCACCATCAATTAACGTGTACAGCAGTTCATACTTCTGATTGAATTCAACCAGAATCCGAGTTAGCATCGACTTGCCAACGCCACCTTTCTCGCCGTCAACCAAGTGAATCATGTTAGTCATTTCATTCCTCCTTGCTGGATGTCTATTCAAGACTTAATAATTTTTAACTAAAGCTAGGCCCGACCATTGCTGGATCGAAACCAGCTAAGTTAAATGCGCTGTTTTCAAACTCAACTTCTCCCGAAAATTCCTCTGCTTCTTTTTCTTCGGGCAAACTTGCGGGATTTGAACTCTCAAGGGCAGTTAATTCCGTAGCAATAGATGCACCTGGATTCGATAAGTGAGGGAAAGTAGCTAAAGGAATTAAACCCGAAGAAATACCAGGGGCAATTGCTCCTAACTCGGTACAGTTAAATCCCGCATCTCGGCAAACTTCATCTATCTGCCTGAGCAAAAAATTAATGCTTTCTCGCCTCAAATACTCTAATTCTGTACTAGAATGACTACCGCTATTGCGTAATGCTGCTAACAGCCACCGCGCTTTGATTAGAGGTAAAATCGTTTCCTGGAAACTAAAAAAAGGATGATTTTGCAGGTAAGATAGCAAGATAGCGTCTTCGGAATCTGGCAAAACTTGACAGCGCCAGCAAAATTCCTTGTAACGTTTTCTAGGCATAATTCCTCACCTTCTTTCCAGCACCTCGGTAGGGCCCTCCCAATAAGAGAGCTGCATCTAAGTTTGCTTCTGATTCCTCTAATGAAGGTTCTGTATTGGACGACTCCTCCTCCTCACTCCATTTATTAGAATCATCTAAGCAGCTATCTTTGATACTTGAATCAGCATTTTGTTGAGCGCAAACTTCACTGTTTTGTTCAGTAATAATTTCAGTCTTTTGTGCAGTGGGTTCCTCAATTTTTTGTTCAGCGGGTTCTTCAATTTTTTGTTCAGTAATATCTTCAGTCTTTTGTTCAGTAGATTCCTCAATTTTTTGTTCAGTAGATTGCTCGGATTTAGCGTGAGTAAATTGCTCAATTTTTAATTGAGTAGGTGGCTCGGATTTTGGGTGAGTAGGTTGTTCAGATTTGGGCTTGGTAGATTGTTCAGATTTGGGCTTGATAGATTGTTCAGCACATTCTTTTACACTCTGTATATCAGTTGGAGGGAGTGGAGCATCTCCTGAAGTAGAAGTTGTATCTTCGGCCCTCTGAGAAGTTGCCGCAACAGACCTTTGCCTCAGTACCTCAAACTGAGATTTGAAGTAAGAAAATAGTCCGTAAACATCAGCTATGCGGCAACCTAAACCATCAGGATCGAGTGTTTTTGGCACTGTTATACCTGCGTGCCAAGACAGCGAATAATGAGAAAACTGATTTCGCAGTTCTGGCTTCATATATTCAGAAGTACCCCCGCAAAATACAATTTCATCTAAATCGGGCGGCAGCACTTCATTAATCCAATGAGATAGCATTCGAGCGTAGTCAAAGCGAGACAGCTTGACTGCTTCAATCAATTGGTCAACTTCTCGATCTTTCGCTGTCTCCTCTCGATTCCGAGCTATTCGGTAAAAGTAAGGGCGGTTGTAGCTAACGCCTGCTTGAGCGATTGATAAAGCCAAACGGGAAGCATCGTAGTTAGAGGTTCGCTCTTGAACTAGATCCACCAACCTTACCATTCCTAAGTCTGAAGTTTTGCCCTTACCGACAGCACCGCGTGCCGAAACTATTACCGAAGCATTGCGAAATCCTACCATAACAAAGGCAGTTACCCGCTGCTTGAAGGTTGAACCTAAATTGCTGTTGTGGATCAAAGCAATGCCGCCGCCTTCTTGCAAAGCTTGGGTTTTGTCCAGGGTGACGGATAGCTTGCCGGTGGGTGTTTCAAATGAAGCAGAGTATTGGCTTAATAGCTCAAAAAATTGCTTGGAGTCATTAAATTCGCCTGGGGGCAAGAAAACGGAGATCGCAGCGCTAAATTGATTGCCTAAATCTAACTTCCGCGACACTACCCACAAAGCTGCTAGAGCTTTGTACAAAGCGCTACTGTACTTCAGTCCCGCTAAACCGATGTGAGCATTAAATTGCGATGCTGCCAAGTAGCCAACGGCTCGGCATTCATTGCCAATTGCCACCCAAGCAATATTTTCGGGAGATGCTGATGCGAGGTTAGGTTTGGTGAAACAATTGGCTATGTCTTGGCTCACCGGCCCCACCTGCGATTCCATTACAAAGGAGCTTGCTTTACTGCCTGCTTGCGAGCTTTGGCAGAAAACTCTAGTAGATAAGCCGCCAAAATCTATAGCCAGAATTGCATCTGGTATTGAGGATTTTTTCTTCATAAACGCTGGCTTTTATTACGTTATAAAATGATAGTATTGGCTTCAGTTTAAGTCTGACCTCACCAAATCCGGTGGTTTTGGATAATTAAAATAGCCCCCTCCAAATGGCGGGGACAGAGTGCCTTTCAAGGAAAAAATCTTGGGTGGATTATCAGGGAAAGAGCTTTAGAGTTGTGAGAAACGGTGTAGGTATTGTGAGTGACATACCGAGCAGGTACGCCCAAAGTATCTTCAATAAAGTGTTTGAGTTCGGTGTCGGAGTAGCACTTCTCGAACGTACCCCACTTGGTAATTACGCCATCGCTGTAAGCAATACCCGCATGATTTGCCCGCGGGCGTGATAGCACTAACCACCAGAGTTGGGCGGGTTAAGTGGTAAGCAGAGGTCATACTAAATCAACTTAATATCAAGAGTAATTTTAAATATACCAATAATTTAAATTAAAGGGCTACCGCTAGGGTGTAAAAAAATAGGGAGTAAGCTATGCTCTACGCTTTGATTAATTCAACAGGAATCCACCGACTGGAAGTAGAAGAAAAGTTGGAACTGGCAGATTTGCAAAACCGAGTGGGCATTGCAGGTGAACCTGCGTTCATAGAATATGTCCGGAATCAATTTCCAGAACCCGCGATAGACCTAATCTGTGATGAGGAATTCTTATACAAGGAATTGCCCTTAACCTGCATTACCCGTTGCAGTATTGCACTTGGCGGTCAAGTGATTGCTACTGCCTGTACGGATGATGGTGAAACAATAGGGTTGACCGAAGTTCAGTTTCAATTAGTCGCGACAAATCTGATTATTGCAAGTAGGATCTAATCTATCATGCCTCAACTTTGCGCTTGGGGCAACTTCCTTATTTAAAATAATATAATAATAACGTCTTACTAATAGCTAATAATTGATAAAATTAATAACTAAAATAACTCAAACAAAATGGCTAGCGCAATGGGTGTAAATCACAATTAGAACAATTGCGACACATGCCCAGAAAGAAGACACAATTACCCGCATCTCAAGAACCTGTCATATCGACTGAATCTACGGCTAATACGCCCAATACGTCCTTATTGGATGTTATTTGCGCTCAATTACTCTAGCAACCTCAGAGCAGGGAATAGAAGAACTGACCGCCCTCAAAGCTCCACTAAAAGCACAATACGACACCCCCGAAACTCCTGAAACCGACTCAATTGTGCAGCAAGCGTGGCAACACATAAACCCAGACCAACGTGCTCTGATTTCCAATCGCTATGAGGCTCACCGAGGGCGCACTAAGTCATTGCATTTACTCACTGTAGAACTGGAGGACTTGGATGAAGTAATCGACAACATCGAAGGTGAAGAAATTACACCCAAATTAGAAGTAGCGGTGCAACAACTCTTAGAAAAACGGGGTAGTACCTACGAGCAATGGCTTTCCAAAGTTGATAACTACTGCGCTGCCATTACCAACCGCCACGCCCTGAGCAAACAACGTAAGGCTGAAGCAGAACGCCTGAGTAAACTCGCAGCATCGGATAGCGAATGGGTGGATTGGATGAAACAGCAACTCAAGAGCTGTCTCAAATCTCAGGGTGTCAAGAAATTAAGCCTGCACCGCATCCACTTAACCCTCTTTTGTCACTCTGGGAAAATAAAAATAATAGACAAAATTTTAACTGTAGATAGAGCGAGCATTTGAGCGTTTATTTTCTAACAGAATGGCTGAAATCAATATTTTTGGTAAAAGTCTTATGCTATAAGCATTCTAGATTATTTCTTGCCGAAAGTGACAAAAGAGGGTTAACTATCAGCAACAATGGCGGAGTTTTGCCCCTCAAACTCCCTTGTGAAGTAAATCAACTTCCTCCCCAGTTTCAACGCATTGAAGTATCGCCCGATAATTCAGTCATCCGACAAGCCTTGGAAGCCGGAGATATTGAAGCTCAGAAAGTTGCACAATTCGGAGGACGCGACACTCATTTGAGCGTTTTATAGATTGCCATTAAGCAGGAAATAATCAGTTTTTACCAAGGACTCTTTTGTGCTTCATCTTAACCTCCAAAAAAAAATAATTTTAATAAGATAGCTGTCGCTAGTGTAAAAAAAATAGTAAGTTAGAGGTACACAATGCACTGCTGTTTAGGGTTATATTGTACTCAAATGGGTTTAGATGAAGGCGGCGGAGAGTGCATCAACGAAGAAAGTTGCTACCGTTACACAGAAGCTTGGAATTTGTACGAAATAGTGCTACTCAAAGGATTCCCAGGTGCCGTGTATCTTTGCTGGCATAGCAAGGATAATGCGAACACCGAATGGACTGATGAAAAGTGGGGGTTCAAGCACCTCAACAACTGCGATTGGTTGCTGCACAGCAGCCCATCATTGAATGCCTTTGCAGAATGGCAACACGCCTATTACAAACTAAGCTCTAGAAACAACACCAAGTATGTCCGCAGTGACTTATTTGATGAGTTTGAAGCGTTGAGAAAGCAGGTAGACCCAGACTACGGGAAAAACCAAGAAACCAGCGCTCTCATTCTATTTGAATAACAGACCGCAGAAAAATGACAAGAAACATTCACCAATTCGTCAGAACGGCTTGTTTTGTGAAATGCCGTAACCCTTCCCATCACGAACGAGGCTATACCTTAAAGCATCATAAAAGCGAAGCCCTCATCCAAGTTTATTTTAACTCGTTTGAGTTGTTAGATGAAGCAGACCAAGTTTTAAGAACCCAAGGCATGAATGGGGTTAAAAGCTTGCCCCACCAATCTAAAGGCTGTTTTCTTTCTATTGAACTAAACCAGGAGTCACAACAATGCTAGGAACGCACTTTATCGAATTACCCGTACCCATGCCACCCATGTTACCGGAGATGGTGGGAGTCAGCAACAGCCAATACTTTGCCATGTACTATCAAGGAAGCAAAGCAACATGGAGCAACGGCAGAGCAATAGCTACATTCAGTTACTACGCCGTGTACGCGCCTCTAATCGAACACATAACTCTCGCAATCCACTTAGAATCTTACAACTTAGGCTCTGATGATGAATTGCCCGAACACGCAATTTTATGCGACACTGTTCGCCATAAAATGTATGTCGGCGCGTACAAAGAAATCGATTATTTCCTGTTACAGCAGCATCCCCATGAGCCGTCCCAGTTGACCGCCCAAGAGTTTGAAGAAGCCGTAAAAGCGTTGGAGGATATGAGCTTCGAGCAAATGCAGCGTTTGGGAATGTTCGAGATGTTCGGCAACACCAATCCCCAAGCGCGCCTCGCAACCGCAGAATTGGTGCAGTGGCTAGACCAACAAATCACTGAAGAATTGATACAGCAATATATCCAATTAGCTAATCGGGGTAATTGGACAGCGGTGAGGGCATTAGACACCCTCAAGCGTAGAATCTCGGAAACTAGGAAATACCACCAGCAATTAGAGAGCAACTAAATTATCTATGCCGGAGAAGTCTCGATATTACAGCCCCGGCATGGGTACAAAACACCCATAGTGTAGCAAACGCGGAGTTAGCCCATGAAGCGATTGACTTGGAGGGATAAAGCAATTTATTTAGTAATTTTCTCGATGCTTGGCAGCTTTCTAACAGTAACGAAGACCTTTAATTCTGGCTGTCACCTCGTTCGAGGCGTTTTGACTGCCTCAACAGCTCAGGTGTCGAGTTTATCCTTAGCCTTGTTTGCCCTAAGCCGATCGTTTACCAAGCGTTTGTTGCTCTGTTCGGTATACGCTGCAAAACCCAGTACCCAGAGCATCCGGTGCAATTCGGCAGGTTTCCAGCCCTCATCCTTGGCTAATTCTTGCATTTGCTCTAAAAGGGGAGCAGGCACGGAAAAATCTATGCGTACCATTTTAGGAGCATCAATGTCGGGCATTTTCAATTTCCACAATTCATATACTGCTTATCCTACAAGGATTTAGGGGCTCCTAAGTCCTTAAGGATTCTCCCTCATGCCCAATATTCGACTCTGAGGGTATACACAGGGACTCAGAAGGGTATAATGTGGAAATTCATCCAAAACCAAACCCCGCCCCCTCTGACTCGCAATCTTCTGGGGCGGGGTTTGGCACTCACAATGGAGATTTCCTCTATGTTCGCAGATTACGGGCAGCCACCGCAACCCGCCCAACCAAGCTTTGTAGAAATACCCAATCCCCGCGTTACCACCACAATGGGACGCATTGAAGTGACCGACGTTCGCTCTGAAACCGTCATGGGTCGCCTGCTCGATGACCGAGATAATTTGATCCAGGAAGACGGAAATCCAGTTTACATCTGCGTTCGGAAAGCAGAGATTTTGTGTGCCACCGAACGAGCCAACATGATGAGTTGGTGGCAACTGGAGGAACAAGCGCTGACTCCGTACACAGCACTCAGAAAATATTCCCTGGAATCCTTAATCAACCGATTGGACGGACTCAAATTGGATGAACTCTACGCTTTACGAACCTTGGTTTGTTTGGAGAGCGATCCATTTCAAGCGTATTCGGGTAGTGTCAACAGCGATTTATCCCATTTGCAGCTTTGGTTTCCTACAGTGCGAGTTCTTGAGCGTGTCGAACAAAACCAACTAGCAAGCGCCCTGTGCTGGCGAATAGCGAGCGAATCCAACGCACCGACAGCACCTACACCGGGCGACGGGAGGAACGATTAATTATTGAGTTGATAGAAGATGGCATCTAAAAATTCTCTTTTAGTCACGTTAGTGGGTTGAGTTTTTTTTGATGCGCCACTTGTCCAACCTAGAACTAATCACGCCACCCAGAATATCTGGAACATCTTCCACGCGACTAATCCCCTAGAACGAGTAGGAGGCTCAAATGATGACAACAAACTTTGATATTAGGCTGGCAAGGACACCAAGTTTCAGGCCACAATTCGTTTATTCGCAAAATCTGGATTTTGTGCCTAGTCCAGACGATACTTTACCGTCGATTATCAGGGGTGCCAATAGTTTGCCAGCTCAATCTGATGGCTGTGAACGGGTAAGGGTAATGGTTTTTGGATCGAGCTACGGGGTTACTTACACGATTCGCTGGCTTTACAGGCTACAGTTCGCTCATATCAGCGAGTGGAGTTTCCTTATGCCTGCTCCAAGTGAGGGTGAATTTATGAGCATTGTTACTAAGCGAATCCCCTTGAATCCAACTAACTAATTGGCATCAAACTTGGTAATAACTTAGTAACAACTTCTTCGGCGACGCTGGCGATAGTTTTATCTGTATCAAAAGCGATCGCCAGTTTCTTCTATCAGACACGAGTGAGGCATGACTATGACCAACGGCAACGGGCCTAACGGTGATACGCCCCAACCCGATCCAATACAACAGTTAACGGAATATGTTGAATCTGTAGAGATTTCTCTGGAAATCCAGGAAGATAAAACAGATGCTATTGAAGATCAGGTGGCAAGTCTTACCGAACAGCTAACCGAGTTGAAACAACAAGTGAAACAGATGTATGGAGATGAAGACGACTGGCAACGGATGTCAAAGACTTGACGGACTTATCGCACGCCGTCAGGCTAAAAACCGATTGCAACGGTCAAAGCTAGAGCGAACCAAGCGCTTGCGAGATGAAGCTGCTTTGAGTAGACCTTTTAGAAAGTCCCCTTTGCTTGACTTCGTTGATGATTTGGTACACCGTCCCCCGAACCAAGAGCAGATGCGCCAGCTTAAGGAATTGCTCTTAGAAGAACAGAAGGCGATCGCTCAACTGATTGCCCTAATTGACCAACACCTAGATTGATTTACTTCCCTGATTGAAGCCGAGGTGATTCTTCAAAGATGTTATGAGGCGGTCAATAGACACGCCTCTTCATCTTTTTAAGGGCGCGAACCTGAAAGTTATCAAATATTATAAAGATTATCAGTATTTTCCCCTCAATGGAAACCACCGAGCTCTCTTGAGATTGCCTAGCCGCTCTCAAATTAATGAAGCGGATGGCAGCGGATTCGGCTCAAATCAATTGTCCCGTCCCTATTCCTCAAAAGAAGCGATGAGCTCCCAATCAATACCATCATCAGGGAACAGAGATAACTGCCCAGGTGATACGTTAGACTGACCCCTATTGTGGTACGAAAGATGGCACGCAGTACACAGGGCGACTAAGTTTTCGAGACGATTGTCCTCTGGTATCCGATTGCGGTGGTGCACCGTCAAAGTCAAAGCACACCGTTCGGATTTAGTTAAACCGCTTTGTTTACCGGGTCTGAGGCACTGTTGGCGGCACTTAGCGCAGCGCCACCCCGCATTTTCCTTGATTGATAGCGCAATCTCAGACCAATTATCGGGATACCTCTTTGGTTTAGGCATAATAATTGTAAACGCTCATCTCTCTCTAGTATGGCGAGATATTTTGTTGCCATTACTCAGAATACCGCCTCATCTAGGTCTAAAAGATATCGCATTCGGGGAGGCAAGGGCAGGACAGGGCGGGTTGGGGTTTGGGTTTGGGTTTTTAGTAATGTTAGGGGTGAGGAAGTTCACAGCCTGAGTGCTGCTCACGGCATCTCTTAATCAGGAGGCAAAGGAAATGGATCAGGCAACTTTAAGGCAAATGGCGATGGCTACGTTTTCACAAGTTGGCATTCAATTGGATGAAGCTAACGTCAAGGCGGAGATTGACGATAACTGGTTTCTTGGTGGTCTTGAGCCAACCAATCAACTTTACTTTGTGCATTTGCTAGTTGACGGACAAGGGCGGGAAGAACCGGGGCGACATGGTTGGGTAGAGTTCAATTGGAAAGGAGAGGTGCTCCCGTTGGGAGCTGCTGGAACAGGATGAATATGGTAAGCAAGAAATTGCCAGCAGCAATGATGGGATTGAGTACAGTCGCATGAATCCCCCTATCCGTAAGCCCATGCCCATTCGCTATCGGCCGCTCTTACCCCCTGCCAGCACCACATTATAAGTATGGTAGTTAGTGCATATCGCCATGCCCCAGCGAGTCTCCATCAGCCACCATTTCTGAGAGAAATGTCAGGGGATTGCTCATATCAGCAGCGAAACCAAGGATGGCGCGATCTCGATGTTCGTAGATTAAATCTCCCCGAGCATTAAACAAGAAAGTTGCGCCTCGTTGAGTGAGATAAGCAGCATTTGGAACATAGGTTTTCCAATTACTCAGCACTTCTCCCATATTACGCAGCCGCAAAGTTGCCAATTCAAATGGACGCTGGAAACCTTTGCCACCTGCCCACCGGAAAGTGGAGCCTCTGAGGGGTGGAAGAGGGAAAGCCTGAATAATTTCATCATCACCAATTAATTGAGGTGCTCTTGCGTCGCCTCGATATCCTCTCCATACTTCTGCCAGAGTGCCAGGGCTACCAATCCCGGAACACATGAACAATAGATTGAGGTAAGCATTCATAGCAGCCGATAAACCGGGTAGTTTTAACGATAAACCTGGATACAGGTCAAGTTTGTGGTGCAGTTGGGCACTGGGATCTACAAACAAACAGTCGGCAGGAAATCCTGTATAGCCACAGAATCGCTGACCCGATGAGCGTGAGCCAATTCCCACAGCTCGGATTGCTATCCCTTGTGTTTCCAGCCGTTGAGCGTCCCGCTGCAACCACCAAGCATATTCAAGGCTGTCGAAATCTCCCAATTGTGGCAAGAACAGCACCAATTGCCTCATAGAGGAATCGCAACCGTTCAAGATGGGTAAAACGGCTCCATCACTCACCCGTTGGCGTGAGGTTTGGCTCAAGAGGGTATGGATATTCATCGGCTAATTATCGATTAAGGAATTGGGAAAGTAGAAAATAATCAGTTGTTGGACAGATGGTTTACTCACATCAAATCGGGCGACTACTTTCGGAATTGATGTATCACCTGGTTGAGATGCTTTAACTATTGCGCTTGAGCTGGCAGGGTATGTCTAGCTGTGCTACTTTACCACAGATAAGCTGATGCTGTCGGGCGATCGCCAATCCTCTGTAACGAGAGCAGACTCAATGAAATTGGTGCCGACAAGCGTGAAATATTTTGACAGACTAACTGGAATCAGCGCGGGTTCAGGGCATCTGTAGGTAACTTTTCGCTTGGCTTTCCTACATAAAGAATACCGAGAGCAAATATAGCTCCCGGTATCAACTTTTCCAGTTCCGTTGTTGTTAAGTAAATCCAATCAGGCTCAATGAAAGGAAAATTTGCCTCACTCGATTAAGCACAGCAGATCGTTATTGGTTAGCCTGTTCCAAAGCGGGATTTGTTGAAGCTCCAGCAATTTCGGCTAAGTTAATCTTGACGACTTTATTGCGAGCTTCAGTCACTTTGGGCAGAGTTAGCGTTAGAATGCCATCTTTGCATTCAGCTTGCACAGAGTCGTTTTGAATGTGTGCGGGCAAGGGAAGCACCCGGTGGAATTTGCCATAGCGGAATTCAGAGCGCACGTAGCCAGATTTCTCGTCTGTGTTTTCGTAGCGGCGTTCGCCAGAGATAGAAATTGCTTCGCGGGTGACTTGAACGTCAATGTCTTTGGGGTCAATTCCAGGCAGTTGCGCTTTTAATACGAAGTTGTCCCCAGCATCAGCCAATTCTAGAGCGGGCATCCAAGCGGCTTCTGAGTTATCTCTCGTTGTTACCAGTTGGTCAAAAACTTTATCGAGTTGCTGACGGATGGTTTCAATTTCCGTGAAGGGTTGCCAAGAGCGCATCAACATAATGTGTCACCTCAAAGATTGGTAATGCTTTATGAGTTTGTTTGGGTTGAAGCTCATTGCTTACAGTTATTATGATGCCGTTTTCTAAGTAGGAGCAACAGTCAGGAAAACCCCACTGTGTTAGTCGTATTTGCCAGAATGAACGCGGAAGAATCAGAGTAATTCGCAGTGAAGAAAACCGTACAAAGCTATTCCTAGAAACCGAAAATGCTCTGGCAACCACGTGATGAGCTTGCCGAGCGAACTCTGCACGGTGTAAGCGTCGGGGGAAGGATCGGCCGTGTTAACCGTACCAAAAACGCGGTGCGGGTGATGTAGCAGGGTAAGGACGTACACAGCGGGCGTGAGCTGCTTTCCCATAGCATCGCTGTATGAGTGCGATCGGATAATCCCAGTCTTAAAAACAAAGTTTTGATATAGCTAGCTGCGGGAGTGGGAGTCCCACATTAACGCCTCCACAAGCGGGGTGTTACCCACAGCTAGCTAACAAATCCTCCCAAGCAGTAATTCATTCACAGCCAAGACACCTTCATTGTCTAACGACCCAATGTCACCTGCTTGAGAAAGGCTAGTAAGGTGTTATGGAACAACAGAAAGTAATAGATACCGGAAGCAGCTAAGCCCCCTGAAAGCATTACTGGATCTCGCCGAAACTTGGCTATACCAATGAAAACACCAAGTCCAAGTGACACAACCATAGCGGTTTGACGGTCGAACATGAGAAAAAAGACTCCTTTTTCTGAATATGTTGCAATCCAGCATAGGTGCTCTGCCCAAGCGTCAGAGGCAATGCGATCCAGATTTGAAGTTTTATTAAGCTTTGCGGTAAATGCCGCCTGCCTTATCCGTGCAAAGCAATTCCCCTTTGTGCCATGCCCAGCCGTGCAAATTGCGGCTAGCTGACACTCCTAAACTCAGTGCTTCCCACGACGATTTGTTGTAGGCAACCAATTGCTTGCTCAGCAATGGGTCATTTCCTGCCTCAATTTGGCACGTCCACAGAACCATCCCAATCCAAGAAAAACCAACTTTGTGCCAAACTAAGTTTGTTTTTAATCTCTGCTTTTCTACCTCCTTAAGTTCTGGGTAAGTGCCATCCAACTCGGCTCGATCCAGAAGTTGAGTGTACTGTTTACCTAGTTGCCTCCACTTTTTCATCGGAACCTCATAGTAGGGTTCCAGACATACAGAGAAAGAACTGTCCGCATCTTCTTTTAAAGTTTCCGCAAATAAATCATAGGCTGATTGAAATGGATATTGTCTCAGGCTAGCTTGGTGAAAAAATTTGTACCAAAAATGGGCTAATGGCTTGGGAAAATGCTCCACATAACCCGTCCAGATTTGGAGAAGTGCGTGGCGTCTTTTGACATATTTTTCAGCAACTTGGCAAAGCTCCCACCGAGCTTTGTACTCATTAAGGGAGCAGTACATTAACTCAGCTTTTAGTTGAGAAATCTCTTGCCGTTTTACAGCTTCCTCAACTGGGTAATAGTCCTTAACAAGCCACTTAGATTTCCAGCACTCAGCCAAAAGAATCTGGGTTTGTCTTGCTTTGTGCCATTCCTCTATCTGAGCTGGTGTCTTAGCTTGCTGTAGGAGGCGTGAGCTGGGCAAGCTAGCTATAAGTTGGGCAATTTGCTCATCTATTTCAGGGGTTTTTCGATTCATTGGTAATTCGGGATAAAGTGGAGGACTTCGGACGGTACAGACTAGGGGGGGGATTGCTCCCCGAGCGAGGAGACAGCCATCGCATTCGGGAAGTTTGGGCATGATGGGGCGGGTTGGAGGTTTGGTTGGGTTTGTCTCAAACTGGAATTGGCGGCGATCTCGAATGGCGCTACAGCTCAAGCTCCTATTAATTTTCTCACTCCTTCAAGATAGAAAAGTCTGAGACGTTCGCCCAAAGCAGTCAAATCTGGCTCGCAGTTTAAAGGAGTTCTTAATAGTTCAACTTTCTCTCCATTTACATCTGCTAACAAAACGAGTTCGTTTCCTGTTGCATATCCTGTAAAATTAGGACTAAAATTATTGGGTAAAAATTCGTTGGTAATGCCGTGACTTTGCGAGAACCTTAGTTTAACCCAGTCTATTGTAACCCGAGCAATACCGCGACGTTTTAAGTTTATTGCATCTGCATCGTGAATTGTACCAAAGCCTTCGCCAAGTTCGCCTGCAACAGTTCGACTTACGTTATAAAGCTCCTTAACGAGCTGTTGAGCAAGTTCTTTAAAAGATTGGCGTCGGGCATAATCAGAGGAAGTTGATACTTTATTTTGGATGCGAGCAATATATTGTTCGGCATTGCGAGCGTTCTCAGTTGCAGAAACGCAATCTATCAAGGCTTTTTGTAGCTCGGGTATAGATTGCCAACGGTAGTCGATTTGAGTTCCAAAAGCTCGGTCAAAAATTCCATTCACTTTAGCCAGTAAATCGTCAGGGTGTTTCGCCAAAGCTTTTTGACTTTCCGGTCTTTGATGGGGCTTTCTTCCTTCGCAGTCGAGCAAAGTAACAGGAGGCGACCCAGCGATCGCAAAAAACAAAATTCCGCAGCATTGCGTAATATCTGCTCTGGGGTCGCGCTGCATGCTGCTGTTTACTTGAAGTTCGGGAAGTGCTAAAAATCGGTTTCCCAGTTGCTGCCAAGCGGGGGTCAAAGTAGTATTGTCAGTATCACATTCGTTAAATGATATGCCAAAATCTATAAGAACTGGAGCGCTGATGTCGTTGCAGCGGATGATAATGTTGTCCGGCTTGATATCTCGGTGTACAATCCCAAGATTGTGACAGTATTGTAGGGTTTCTAAAAGTTTCAGAACAAGATTGATAGCATCCGCGATCGCCATAGGTTGAGCGGGGTCTAGGATTTCTGACAGCGTTTTTCCTTCAATAAACTCAGCAACCATGTAAAGCGGAACGTCGGTAGCAAATTGGTCGGAATTCGATTCAATCAAGCGCGGGATGCCGGGGCAATCGAGGGTACTCAACGCAGCAACCTCTCTGTGCATTCTCTTGCGCCTTTCAGGATCTTTCTGATTTTTGAGTATTTTTAATACAAAACTCCGAGACAAAATTGCAGACTCTTTAGGTTTGACAAGAAAAGTATCCCCTTGTCCGCCGCCACCAATCGGTTTGACTATTTCCCATTTTTCATCCCAAGGTTTGTTTTTCTGTTTACTCATAGTCTTTCTCCTTCTTCTTAAACTTTGGTTGCTCTAGAAGCGCTCTCACCCTCTACGTAAATTATTTGTCACTGGCTCCTTATCTTAAGTCAGTTAGCATCAAGCGCAAGAAAGCTAAACATACGGGTAATCAAATAACTTGAGCAGAGCTAACTCTAGGTATCCCAGACCGAGACTCCAGGCCTCTGTTCGGATTTCTTCTGAAGCTCCACCTCCTTTATGACGGTTTTTCGGATTAGGATGAACGATTGCGTTCCGTATTTCAGTGATCGCCTGTGGACCATCAACCCAATTTTGCTGATTCGCTAACTGAGTCAAATTAATTAAGTCAGTGGGTAGTTTTAAATCTATCCCCAAAGATGACAGCAAAAGTCTCACTTGATCGGCGGCTGGGAGTTTTTGAAAGCCATTTTGACGCTCGGCTGCGTTTATCTTCTACGAGCAAGACCCATGCCAGCCGTTCTAATGCTGCCTGCTGTAAAACAATCGCACCATTTACTCCTCCTGCTTGCTTTTTACTCTCCACATACCAATGAATAGACTCTTGTACCAACTCCCGCCAGTTTTTATCCTGCCATCGGTGCATAAAACCGGGAAAGGTTTCCACTAGGTCGGTTGAATCTGGAGAAAACCACGCATAAGTGTTTTGCCAAGAGTCGGCACGGCAAGCTGACCATTCCTCAAAGACCTGCGTCCCTTCGGCATCAAAACCAGCAATCAGCATGGGAGCCAACCACAGTCCTCTAGCAAATGAAAGGTAATAAGAAAAGGCTTCTAACAGGTCACGGGCATCGTCGATTGAGAAGGGGGTTCGATCTAACCGCTCCAGTTTGCAGATATGGGTTAGGCTATAGCCGCCTTGAGATTGAAGCAACTCGTGGATATCCCAATTTTCGGGAAGAGTTGCTAATACTATCCGCCAATCTCCAGTCTGAAAGACAAACTGCCCGTCAAATACCCATTCCCACCAACCTTCCAGCTTTTCTTCTTCTCCTTCTTCATTCATTACCCATGTGTTGAAAATGTCGAAAAACGGGAAGTTAGGCAAGTGAAATACTAAGGAGGTTAATTCGTGACCCTTGCCTTTAACAATTGCTTCGCAGGGATAGCCTGATATTATAGACCTATGGTTTCCCCAACTTGTTGTCTGTGAAATGCGAACTTTCACGGTGATGCCAATCTCTGTCAGTTTCAGAGTAACGTCATCCCAATCAATTCGCGCCGGGCGTGAAATGAGTGAACTCAAACTTAACGCACGGAGACGGGAACCACCCAAAGATTGTAGTTGCTTGACCTTCAATGACCTGTTCGCCTTTAATCAACTCAGCGAAGCCTCGGTACAGTTGTATGGGCTGATTGGGATGCTGACCTAAATAAAGTGTGGGTTTAGGAAGATGATTGCTCGGAACCGAATTAGCAGCATTCATATAAAAATCTTCGGAGTTTTGTCTTAGTATAATACAGTTTATACTACACTGCTGAGTTTCGCACTTAACGCAATTCTGCACTTAGAGGCAAACCCACACGCATCCACCTCTCTCAGATGCCGTAGCCGAGATACTGATTTTCCGAGGACATGAGGTAAAGAAAGGCTAAGAAACGCCCGGTAGAGGCTTGGTTATTGGAATCGAAACGCCAGTACCCCATCTAAAGTTTGCGGCACTGCACTAATCCCAATCGATCAGGTGTTGGCAACCAGAGCGCGGGCATCGGATCGATCGGTGATGACAAAGGAACTGCTACTTTTTACGCTCGCCCACACAATCGCATCTAACTCAACATCACTCAGCACTTTGGGTTTCATCCCATACAAATCTTGCAGCAGGGCCTTGACATCGGGAAATGCAAAATACTCCGTCAGGAGAGCCAATTCGATAATTAAAAGAACGATTGCCAATTAGAGCAACGATTAAGGATGTAACAGGGGATTGTTTCTAATTTCCGATAAACATTCTTCTAAAGACAAACCATGCAAAATTTCCCACCATTGCCCCGTATGTCTCATGTAGGCCACATTAAAACAATCTGGCCCAACATATTCTAGGCGGGCGGAGCGAGACTCAAAAGACGGGGAAATCGCCCTCGGACTCGGACAATTATAAGTTGAGCAGAAGTAAAAATAGTTGCGATACCACTTGCCAAAGATATCCGTTCGATAGTTGAAATCATGGTCTGTGGGTGGAGAGTCGATATATTTGGGCTTAAATTCTGTTTGAATTAACTCATTACATTTTTGTTCGATTAATTGTTTCTCAGTATCAGGCACTGTAGGTTTAGACTGTTTGCCAGAAGAAGAAAGCCAGAGCTTTTTTGCTTTTTTTGCCATTGAATTTGTTTTCCTGATTATCTAGGTAGAATTGAAACGACAAAATCGATCGTTCGACCTACTGTGAAGGTAGTGGCTGCTTGCAACAACCTTTGTTGGGCTACTTATCAAGGCGGCGCGAGCCTCCAAGTAATGCGAGCCGCTTTTGTCAAACGGCGCAATCTATGCCTTGATTGGGTGCGGTGCGGATGATTTGTAGCAAGCACGCTCTCGTATTGATAATACTTAATTTTCCCCGCGAAACTGCCTTACTCAAAACTTTTGGCTCCATCCCATACAAATCCCGTAGCACAACCTTGACGTTAGGAAACACAAAATACGAACGCCCGTTGCCCAATGCGGTGATTAAACACTTTCTAACCCAGATACCACAACTACGAGCGTGTCACACTGCGCCTCTTGTTCTGCCTAGCTATGGATTTGGTGCTGGGCTCCGCGTTGCAATCCACTCTCTTTTTTTGGCTCTAAATCTTCTTCAAAGCGATCGGGGTATAGCGAGGGGTCTAACCCTACATTATGCCCCGCTCGCCTTAAACACAACGCAAAAATAACGGTTTGAGAGTGTTGATCGCTTCGAGCGAACAAAGACTGATTTTGTTGATTTGGTGGGACAAGCAGCTCGAACAATCCTTTAACTCAATTACGGGACGGGTTTGCTTTCGCTCGTGCGTTCGCCTAGGTTGACTGATTGGCAGCGAGCGGAATCTGATTGCTCGCAATTGAGTACATCCACCTCAATCTCGCTCAGCACTTTGGGTTCCATCTCATACAAATCAGTCAGAATAAGCTTGACATTGGGAAACGCAAAATACTCCGTCAGTTTCCCAATCCGGTAGTTAAAGGGTTGATACCGATGTTTGAAGTAAAGCTCCACATTCCCCCGGTGTTCCCACAGTCCCAGCAAGCTGACGGTCACATCCGAGTAATGCGCTCTGACATCCCGCTGCACTTCCGCGATGCGTTCCTCGATCGATCGAATTGTAATGCCAATTTTGTAAAACGTTTGACCGTTTGCTTTTACCTCAAGAAAATAGAGCGAGTTCACCAGAATCCGACGAAGCTGCGCTCGATAAATCAGCAAATCAGCCCGCCGTTCATCCAAACAAGATAACCCCGCAGATAAAGCAATCTCTACAGAGCTTTCCAATGAAGCCAGCTCCGACAGCAGCAAAGGTTCTTGGACTTTGTTGAACAGCGCCAGGGGAAGCGCGCCGACGGGGATTTTGCCGAGGTCGGTAAAGTGATAAGTGCGATCGCCCGACGACTCCACCAATCCTTTGAGTTCCCACCGAAAGTTTACCAAGTCTTTGGAAATGGCGTAATTTTGTGCGCCGTACTCTTTCCACAGCACCTTCAACTGTTCTAATTCCTCACCATACAGCTCGATGGTGAAATTATTGTAGAGAGGCAGCGATGGGAAAGCTTTGGTTTTAATCCGCTGTGACACGGGCTTGCAAGTTTCCTCGGTGTGCGCGAAGTGATGTTCTTTCACCGAACCCTTTTTTGCTGTGAGGGAGCCTCCACAGTAGAGACAAGTTAGCTGAGTTTTTCCGCGCACAACTTCATCAATGCTCGTCAGTTCGCCACTGCGAGCAACACCAAATTTAAGCCACATCGCCCTTCAATTCTCCTCAATGCAGGTTTGAAGATGCACCCGCTAGATGAAGAATTGTAACAATATTGCTTGTTAATAGCCTCTGCCAGGCGGGGAGAACCAACCTCAAGGTGCTGCTGAGGGCGACTCTTTTGAGAGGTTAATTTTGGATAAAGACAAGTCTTTCTTAGTCTAAATTAGTATTTATAATCACACTTTGAAAGAGTAAATGCTCAACTTACTTGGAGAGCAACAGCCGGAAACCTTGAAGTTGCACGCACCGGTGCCACTGGCATTGCATCCTGCGGAGGTGTACCTAGACAGTTTGGGAAGCGATCGCTCGAAGGCAACGATGGCGGCAGGACTTGACATCATGGCGAAGCTGCTCACTAATGGGGAGTGCGGCGCGATGACTTTGAATTGGGCAGCATTGCGCTACAGGCACACGGCAGCGCTGCGCTCGGCTCTGGAGAAACAGTACGCGCCAGCTTCGGTGAATCAAATGCTGTGCGCCCTTCGGCGGGTGCTTAAGGAAGCTTTGCGGTTAGATTTGATCGACCCTCTGGATTACAGCAAGGCGGTAGACGTGAGAAGCGTCAAGCAATCGGGAAAACCAAGGGGGCGAGCGTTATCCCCACATGAAATTGCAGCGCTGGTGCAAAGTTGCTCTGGCGAGAGTACCGTTGATGTTCGAGATGCAGCCTTGATTGCTATCTTGCGGGGGGGAGGCATCCGCCGCGCTGAAGCAGTCAGCCTTAATTTGGACGATTTCAACCGCTCCACTGGAGCATTGGAAATTCGATTCGGGAAGGGGAAGAAAAACAGGATGGTCTATCTCCCAGAGGCAGCGATGGCCTTGGTAGAAAAGTGGCTCAATTTGAGAGGAGAGGAACCGGGCCCGTTGCTTTTTCCCATCCGTAAGGGAGGAGAAATTCAATTTCGGCGGATGACGGAGGATGGTGTCTTAAAGATTTTGCAGCGACGGGCTCAACTCGCTGGAGTGGATTCTTTCTCTCCCCACGATTTCAGGCGGACGTTTTGCTCAGACCTCCTCGATGCTGGAGTCGATATCGTGACAGTGCAGAAATTGGCTGGGCACGCATCGCCGGTAACGACAGCTAAGTACGATCGCCGCGGCGAAGAAACGAAGCGACGGGCTGTGCAGCATTTGGGGTTTTGATGCTGAGGGTGGAGAGTTCATTGCAGATTTTCTTGAGCAATGCTAGGCCGTGCCTTCTATTTTCCTCTCAAGCGCGATAAGGTCTACGTCTGAGAGGCTGGAATACTTACTGCATTACTGCATCGGTCGGGGGGATTTCTTAATGCGGTAGTCCAGCTCACGGAGGGCGGCCGTAGAATATACAGCATCGGTCACTTGGTTCAAGACGGGACTGAACAAAATTAGCCCGTTCCTTCGCTGACCGTCATACAGCGCGATCGCTGCACCGGCATCCGAATAAATGCAGGCGCAGCAGCCCAAGCATTATTGGCTGTCTGTGGCGATGAGGGAAAGGAGGTACAGGCGAGTGGTGTGAAAAAACGCGGTGTGTAGGTTTTTCCGACACTTTAGGGGCTAAGCATATCGTAGTGTTTGACGAGAGGGCGATCGCTACCCTATTCCAGGTTTATAAACTACAAAGGTTCTAAATCGTAGACTCTACTACCATATTTTGAGCGTGTGTGTCTGAGTGTCAACCCAGTAAAACGCTTACTTTAGCAAAGAAAAGAGGTTGTTTGGGTCGATATTTTTCGCTTTTTCTCAATACTCACACCCCAAAAGTTGCAAACTTTCAGTGGCCGACTGGCTACTGAGTATTGTTTTTTTTCGGGCGTTAGATACAAGTTTTCTTAGTTCAAAAAATATTCTACTATGGCTGACACATTGCTTCTGGCTAAAAAATCCAATGTTAACAATACTCTCATTTATGGTGCAATTAAGATATTTTTCTACTATTTAGCTTAATAAATTGGTGCGCTAATTAACACAGCTTTAACTTTTTGCCTTGCCGATGCGGGGGAACATAACCCGCTTTTTGTTTTTTTTTTATATTTTGAGAACCCCTTTACTTAGATATAAAAATTGGGCTAGTTTTTTAAGTGATGTATCCTCTTGTTTAAATTTTAACTATTGTTTTATGAAGCTCGTTGGAAAAAAGTTTCATTTTTTTGCCCCGCTCTACTAAATTAGTGCACCATATTTATAGTGAATATGCTGTAGAGTTTAGGCTAGTGGCAGTAAGCAATCAAGCTACAAACCAGGTTAAGCTCAACCATAGTGAGCGATCACACGCAGTACACCCACTAAACCAACATCCATTGTTCGTCAAGACTAATGCCTACCGAGAGAATCACCCAAGACACACTTGACAGTATTCTTGCCCTCCAGATAGTCGTCGCCTGGGCTGGTGAAGGAGCTTGTGATCCCAAACGCCTTGACTGGTGGCGTACTGACTTAATTGATGAATACGGTGGTGGCGACCTATTCCGGCGACTGCTTCCTAAAACCCACTCATGGGCATCTTTAGAAACAGTAAGGCAGGCAGCGATCGCGTTAGACCGACGCAAGCGCTCTGAAATGGCTAGACCAGATCATGTTTGTACATTATTTTTCTGGGGATTCTCTGTGGATGAGCAATTAGCAGAGCGACTGGCTTTTCATAAGCGCAGTAGAGAACAACCACGAGACACTTTAAAACAAATTCCGGTGGATATATATAAGCCTTTTTCTCAAGCTGAATTTAAAATAGCTATTGAGATTCCCAATCAAAAGGTGGAATTTAAGGTTGTACCCAGCGGACGGGAAGTTTTAGGGGAAATGCTAAAAGCACTCGACGAGCGTGCTAAGAAGTTAGCATCTGCGCTTTTACCCCTACCCCAAGACGACAGCTATCCCATGCCATTCTACCGTTTAGAGGAAAACTAAAATCAATGGCTGGGATAACTAAACATCAAGTTCTTAACAAAGTATCTGCCAACTTCATATCACACGGTAAAGAAGTTGAGCAATTCCATACCCGTTTACTGCGTACATCCTTGGCTTTGGAAGAAAGTCGAATTTATTGGGAACATTCAAGAATAAATATTCCCAAGGAAAAAAGAGCAGTGGTGGCCTTTGAAGAACGCTGGTTTGGTAGCAAAAGCATGGCAAGAGTTCGCAGTTTACTGGTCGAATTGAGCCATCGCTTCGATGCCTATCCGATCGCACTACAGGTTCTTGGTCACTGGTGTCCCTCCGATCCAACGACTCGCCAAAATATCTGCCACTGGTATATGCAGCTAACAGATCCCATGTATCGTACTTTTACAGGTGTCTTCTTAGAACAGCGTCGTCTTCAATCCAATCCAAGTATCGACCGGGATATAGTAGCCCGTTGGGTTACTCAAAAGCTGGAAAGTGATTGGTCAGCAGCAACAACTTTACGAATGGCAACGGGTTTAATTGCTACTGTGGCAGATGCAGGGCTTTGCTCGAAAAACGTCGGTACGCGCAGCCTCCAGTATCCCAAGGTAACTGATGAAGCACTGGCTTACTGGCTCTACTTTTTGCGTCATCTGTCTTTTGAAGGGTCACTTTTAAATAATCCTTATTTCACATCAGTGGGTTTAAGTGAGAACTTTCTGGAACAGCGGTTGCGCCGCTTACCAGGACTTACCTTTAATCGGATGGGCGACCTTTACGAGTTTGGATGGCATTACGCTGACCTCAAATCCTGGGCGATTCAAATCTTAGGCTTGAAGTGGGAGGAAGAAGTATGACAGGGTTGTTATTTGAAAGTTCGTCCTTAGAAAGTGCTATACAGGCACTACGCAATGATTTATTGGATAAAGATAGCCCCAAAATTAGCACGATGCGGAATTACCAATTTGCGATCTTGCAATATACCCCTCGTGATGAGTTTAAACTTCGCGCCCGCATTCGCTGGTTAACTGATGACCTAAAAAGTCAAGGATGGAATGTATTAGCAATTTCTCTTCAACATCTATTTTTAAATCGAATTAAGAAAGAAGAGCAACGAGTTTTAGATAGCATGATTGGCACTGAACATCGTCTTTATCCTAAATCGCCAGAGCGGGCTCTTAACCATTTAAAAGATAAAATTGCTCTCTATGTTGAGGGGTCTGAAGGAGTCGCTAAGGATGTAATTGCAGTGATTGATGAATTTGCCAATAATTATCTGGGAAACAACGATCGTACCTTAATTTTTTTAGGACGAGCTGGAGCTTTATACCCATTTTTTCGCTCGTCAGCCCTTCTTAAACACATTGATGGTAAAACACGCAATTTGCCAGTAGTTCTGCTCTATCCCGGCGACCGCAAAGATTTGAATGCTTTGTCTTTTATGGGAGAACTCCCTGCTGACCGGGACTATCGACCTCGGATCTACTCCTGATTAATACTACTGTCGTAATCACTAGAGAAACAATAATGTTGTTATGCTAATTAAAGATATTTTTGCTGCTGACATTACCCGTGATATTGCTCCTGTTGTTTATTTTCATGAGCAAGATCCCACTAAAGTTTTAGAAGAAGTTTCCGAATATATCATTACTGGCGGGTATCCAGAAAATGACCCGCGTCATCGCCGGGTGCAATCAGGAATTCACGAACAGTTTGTTAAGTTACTCAAAGCACTAGCAGAAGAATTAGAGAAAAACAAGGGTTCGGAGCTTCCAGCATCTTGGATTTCGGGTTTTTATGGTTCTGGTAAATCGAGTTTTGCTAAGCTTTTAGGGCTTGCCTTAGATGGTATGGTCTTACCTGATAAGCGTAAGTTAGCTGATGCGCTTTTGGAACGGGATGACTCACCGAATTCTCAGGAATTTAGGGACTTATGGTACAAGATATGCAGTCAGATTAGCCCCATTGCAGTAGTTTTTGATATCGGTGCAATAGCACGGGATGATGAACATATTCATTCAGCCGTGAAGCGTCAGATACAAGTTCGTTTGGATTATTGCACTATTAGTCATTATGTAGCAGACCATGAACTAAAACTAGAGTTAGATGGTAAGTGGGATGATTTCTTGACTTGTGCTGAAACAACACTTAATAAAACTTGGTCAGCAGCAAAAAATGACCAATTGGCAGAGGAAGCTTTTTCTGAAATTATGTGTGCCATGAATCCTACTCGTTATATTGACCCAATGAGTTGGTTTGATAGTCGTGCAGGTTCTCAGACAGGCAGTGGTACATCAGTTGCAGAAACAACTCAAGATATTATTAATATGCTCGATCGCCGTGCCCCCGGTAAAACCGTTTTTATCGTGGTGGATGAAGTGAGCCAATATATCCACCAGAATAACAACCGAATGCTGAAATTACAATCCTTTGTTTCAGATTTGGGACAGAAATTAAAAGGGCGAGTTTGGTTACTAGCAACTGGACAACAAAAACTTGAGGATAGTGAAGATCAGAGCAGTATTGGTAAATTAAAAGACCGTTTTCCGCCGAAATTACGGGTTCATTTAGCACCCACTAATATTCGCGATGTGGTTCACAAACGGTTATTGAAAAAAGCTGTCTCAAAGGAAGCCGAGCTGCGAGCGCTCTTCCAACACCACCGCAGTGACCTAAAATTATACGGCTATAAATGCGATTCTATCACTGAAGATGATTTTCTTGAAGTCTATCCCATGCTTCCCGGATACGTTGATTTGCTGATGCAAATTACGACTAATCTCCGCACTCGTTCTACTCGTGCTAGAGGAGACGATCATGCAATTCGCGGATTGTTACAACTGTTAGGTGAATTGTTTCGAGAGCAGAAGTTAGGAGAACGACAGCTTGGTGCTTTAGTGACGCTAAATAGTATTTATGAAGTGCAGCAATCTGCCCTAGATGCTGATATGCAAAATACCTTAACTCGGTTATTTAACCATGAAGAAGTTATTAACAATCCTCTGACCATAAAAGTGGCAAAAACTATATCACTTTTGGAGTTAATTCAGGAACAGCAACCAACCACAGCGACATTAGTTAGTCAGTGTCTTTATTCTGAATTAGGTCAGGGTAATCAAGAGCCAAGTATTACACAATCATTAGAAAAATTGCGGAATTTAGGACTGCTTTCTTATTCTGATAAACTCGGCTACAAGATTCAAAGTTCTGCTGGACAAGAATGGCAGCGAGAACGGGATGCTTACAGTGTTATCTCCGATGCTCTAAGTCAAATTGTGGCAGAGAAGCTGAAAACTTTGCTCGGTAGTGTGGAACGTCCTCGCTATAAAAATAAGGCTTTTCCTTGGTTTGCTTTTTATAGTGATGGTCGCCAACGGCAAGATGAACGCCTGCAAGGATTGAACGATCCTGCTGTCTTAATTGTTGATTTTCGCTATTTTTATACTAATCAAGAAGACCGTAATTCTAGCACTTGGATACAAAACAGTGATAGTGCTAATTTGCGCGATCGCATTATTTGGGTGATCGGTAAATTAAGCGATTTGGTTGCCGCCCAAGCGCGAGATTTAGAACGTTCTCGTCATATCGTCAATAAGTACGAATCGCGCCGACACTCTCTTTCGGGAGAAAAACAGCGATTATTGTCTGACGAAATCACCCGGCGGGATAATTTAGAAAAAAAGGTACAAACTACGATCGCCCAAGCTTTTTTAGATGGTGAACTCTATTTTAGAGGGCGGCAGATCGATAAGCAACAATTTGGTACAGCATTTACTACAGTTCTAGAACGGGTGGGAGGAAGTATTTTACCAGAACTTTACAACCGTTATGTTGATATAGCGATTACACCTGGGGAATTAACCCAACTTCTTGAACCGAATTTATCTGGGCCATCTCAAAAGTTTATGGGGTCGGAATTGGGTATTTTAGAACTGGATGCAGGTAAATATATTCCCACCTGTAGCGGAGAAGTTCCCTCGCGTCTTGCTCGATATATTCAAGACCAAAATGGCATTCCTGGCAACGCCCTACTCGCGCATTTTGGGGGGCCACCCTACGGTTATCCGGCAGATGTGGTTAAAGCGTGTTTAGCAGGGTTGTTACGGGCTAATAAGGTGCGAATTCGCCCGGAAAGCGGCCCAGAAATCACCTCGGTGCGCGATCCGGGTGCTAAGGATATGTTTACCAAAGACCGGGATATCAAACGCGCTGATTTATTACCACCGAATCAAACGGAAATTACTCCGCGTGACAGAATTGCCATTTGTAAGTTTTTCAAGGATTCCCTTGGTATTGACCTCGATCGCGAAAATGATGCGATCGCAGATGCAGTCTTCCAGCAGTTTCCCAATCAGGTCAAGCGCTTGCAAGAGTTAGAGAGACGTTACAATCGTTTGCCAAACCGTCCAGATTTGCCCCCAGCTTTGGTAAAGTTACGGGAGGCGCTGGAGAAATCAATGCGATCGCGTCAAGTAGAAGATACAGTTATCACTGTTAAGAAAAATTTGGATGCCCTACGAGATGGCATTCAAGAATTAGGAATTTCCTTGACAGATTTATCCGATTCTGGTATTGAAGCTGTAGCTAAAACAGCTAAAATTCGGGATAACCAAGTGGCGCAACTCCAGCAGATTGACCGCATTGCAGAAGTTAAGCCAGCAATTGATGCTTTGATAGATCACCTAAATTGCGAGCGACCTTGGCGAGATATTAACAGTTTGAAACCGCATTTAGAAACGATTGAAGAGCACTATAAGGCGGTGCGTTTGAGTTTAATTGAACAGCAAGACAAACAAGCGGAAACGATTCGCAGTCGCATAAAACAGCGCCAAGGGTTTATTAAATTAAATGAAAAGCAAGGCGATTATGTACTGCGTCCAATCCACAAAGCCGTTCCTGATACAACTCAAGACTCGCTTTATCCCTCTTTATTAGAGTTACGAGATTCAGCAATTTTACGATTGCAAACTGCTGAACAAGAGGCAAACACTTATTTGGATAATACCTTATCTCAGGTGACAGATGAACAGGTAATTCAGCTACAACTTAACCTGAGTGGACGTGAAGTAAGTACGCCAGAGGAAATAGAAGCTTTAGCAAATCAAATTAAAGAACGCCTCTTAGCGCAGCTTAAACCAAACACTCGCATTCGCATTATCTAAACACCTTAATCTTTTCTGTCTTACTTATGTACCTTACTCCTCAAGCTAAATCTAAATTGTCCAATACCATTCGCATTTTGAGAGAACGATTGCTTATCGACTTTCATAATGCTATCGATAGTGCGTATCGGCTGTCTATCCCTTTAAAGACAGCGGGACTTTCAGAAGAACTACACATGAAACGTCAGCGTTTGGAACAGTGGTTAGATGAACAGTCTCGCAGCGAAACTAAGGCGAAAAAAGATGAGGTACGCCAACGTTATCTAAAAACGGCAGAAAAATTGGCAGCAGCGACATTTTTAAACCGTCTGATTGTGATTAAACAAATGGAAGCGCATGGACTTATTAAACCAGCCGTAATAACGGGGGGTTGGCAAAGTTCTGGGTATCGGGAATTTAGAGATTTTGCGCCGGAATTATTGAAGGATGAAACTGAGGGATATGGGACGTTACTGCAACTTTTATATGATGAATTATCGTTGGAGTTGCCGGGGTTATTTGGTGATGTGGGAGTAACGGCACTATTTCCAATTCCAGCGAGTACGTTACGGGCAGTTATTGAAGCGTTGAATCAACCAGAATTACAGGATGCTTGGTTAGATGATACTACGCTGGGTTGGGTTTACCAATATTGGAATGACCCGGAACGAGAAGCACTGGATGCTAAATTGAATGGTGGGGGAAAGGTGGAACCTCACGAAATTGCTAGCAAAACCCAGATGTTTACAGAGCGTTATATGGTGGAATGGCTGCTACATAATAGTTTGGGGCAAATGTGGCTGGCAATGTGCCAAAAGCACCGTTGGATAGCGGAAGTAGAAGCAGATGGTACGTTACAACGTTTGGAAACTCGGCGCAAGGAATGGCGGGAAAAGCGCGAGAAAGGGGAGGTAAGTTTAGATGCGCTAATGCCAATTGAGTCGGAAAGTGAGGAACTTTGGAAGTATTGGGTACCGCAACCTTTGACGGATGATGCTGTTGAGTATGCGCCAGATAGTGTGCGAGAGATTAAAATTTTAGATCCCGCTTGTGGTTCGGGGCATTTTTTAGTAATTGCTTTTGGGTTGTTGTTTGCGCTGTATCGAGAGGAAGCGCGACACCGAGGGGAAAGTTGGAACGATGTTTCAATTGTAGAATCGATTTTAGAGAATAATCTTTATGGTATCGATATTGACCCAAACGCAGTGCAAATTGCGGCAGCAGCGTTAATTTTGAAAGCGCGTTTGATTTGTCCTAAAGCGAGTCCGCGATTTTTAAATTTAGTTGCATCAAATCTTCAGTTAGGTTCTTTACCGGAAAACGATCCGGCATTAGTGGAATTACGGCGAGAGGTAACAGAAACTACAGGAATTCCTGAAAAATTAACAAATCAAATTGTTCAATCTTTGAAAGGGGCGGATTATTTGGGGAGTTTGCTGAAAGTTGATACAGCGGTTGATGAAGCAATATTAAACTATGAGCAGAGTTTAGTTAAGCCGATTCAAGGTAGTTTATTTTACTCCGTTTATGCTGAAGATGAAGCGAATGACTTAGCTAGTCGCAGCCAGAAAATGAAAGATTCTCTATTAGAAAAGTTAGAGAAATTTTTGTCACGTTGCACCAATGGGGATGATTTGGGTTTGCGGTTGCGAGGAGAACAATTGGCGGCGGGAATTCGGTTTATTCGGATGATTCAGGAAAATTATTATGATTTGGTAATTGGTAATCCGCCTTATCAAGGAACTAGCAAAATGGTAGATGCTGCTTATATCACTAAGCATTATCCGATGGGGAAAGCAGATTTATATGCAGCATTTTTAGAACGGGGTTTGCAATTAGTTAAAGTTGGCGGTATTTCGGCCATGCTGACGATGCGAAATTGGATGTTTATTCAACAGTTTACTAAAATCCGTGAGTATTTAATTGATAATTTCGATTTAAGAATTTTGGGAGATGTGGATCGAGGTGCGTTTGACGAAGTGCCAAATGAAGTATTGGCAGCAGTTATGAGTGTATTTCAAAAAGTCCCACCTAGCGGAAATATTAGTATAGCGATGCAACCAACTCCGTTAGATGATAATTCTTATGATAGACAACGAACAAAGCGCAAACGGGCAGCAGTTTTGGCGCAAGTAGGGCGGTTTGAATTTGAGAGAGATCGCTTCAACGCCATCAAAGAAAAACCCCTCATTTACTGGTGGGATGATGATTTTTTACAACGCTATGCTGGAACAATAAAACTCAGAGAATGTGTAGAAATGTGGCAAGGAGTAGCCACGACTAATAATACCAGATTTCTACGTAATATTTGGGAAGTGCAGAGGCAAGACTTATGGCTTGTTCGCGCAAAAGGTAAAATTCGTATTCAGCCTGAACTAGAATCCGTAAAATGGGTCCCATATGTAAAAGGGGCAAAGGGTAGAGCTTGGTTTGATTCAATTTCTGATGTAATAGAATGGGATAGAGCCGGGTTGAAATTAGGAGTTTGTCAAGATTTTTATCGTATTAAGCACCCTGCACTACAAATTAAAGATGCTCAAATGTTTTTTAGAATAGCTATTGCTTATTCTACTATTGGATCTTATTTTTCAGCAAGATTACATAGATTTAGAAGTATTTTTGATGTTTCAGGATCATCGGTTTTTCCCATAGGGAATGAAGAATTACTTTGTTGTCTTCTAAATAGCAAGATTTCCAGTAAAATTCTTTCCTCTCTTAACCCAACAGTTAATTTTCAAGTCGGAGATATAAAACGCCTTCCTTTATTTCCCATCGAGTCAGCAGAAGAAATATTTAACGAACTAGAAAACGCCTTCACCGAACACGAAAAAGCCCGCGAAACCTCAGTAGAATTTAAACAACCCGCTCCTTCAGCTTGGAACTACGCCCAAGAATGGGCGCAAAAAGCAGTAGATAGAGAACCCGGAACCCCCTTACCCGACTATCAACCCATCTACGAACAACCCGCCGCCACTAATTTTGTATCCTATTCCATTGGAGTAGCATTAGGGCGGTTTGAAAAGACAGAGGGCAGAGGGCAGAGGGCAGAAGGTAAGGAAGGAGGGAAGGTGCAAGAAAATAGGCTTCCGCATGGGATTTTATATCTTTCTGCCTACTCAGAACGCGACAATTTACAACATCCAGCCAGCCAAATTATCCGCGAAACTTGGCAACAACACGGCGCAACCATTGCCAAAAGCAAAACCTTGCGAGAATGGCTGAGACTCAACTTTTTTAAAGAGGTTCACCTGGAAATGTACGCAAACCGCCCCATCTACTTTCCCCTCTCATCCACCAAGAAAAACTTTGTCGCTTTCATCAGCATTCATCGCTGGCAAAATAACACCTTGCAAGACCTCTTAGCAGAATACCTCATCCCCGAATTAAACCACCTCGAAGGCGAACTCAGCGACTTAATTGATGCCCGACATCAAGGCGATAAAAAAAACCAAACCAAAGCCGAAGAACGCTACAGCAAAATTCAACAACTCCACACCGAACTAAAAACATTTATTGACCTCGTAAGACAAACTGCCGAACAAGGCGCACCCCCCGCCAACCCCAAAGACACCGCCCGCGAAGTCGATGCCCGTTTCAAAATGGATTTAGATGATGGTGTAATGATTAATAGCGCTGCCCTTTGGTCACTTCTAGAACCCCAATGGACGCAACCCAAAAAATGGTGGTCAGAACTCTGCAACGCCCAAGGCAAAAAAGATTACGACTGGGCACATTTAGCCGCCCGTTACTTCCCCAGCCGAGTCGATGAAAAATGTCAAAAAGACCCCTCCCTCGCCGTCGCCCACGGTGTTTTTTGGAAATACCATCCCGCCAAAGCCTACGAATGGGAATTGCGCTTAAAAGATGAAATTTCCTCCGACTTCACCATTGATGAACAAAACTCTGATGAATATCGCCAAACCTTTGAGGAAGAAAACCCAGAATTAGTTAATGACTTAATCGAAAAAGAAGAAAAACGCCGAGAACGCAAACGGAAAAAAGAAGAAGATGATAATGATACGCCTCTTTTAGACCAAATTGATAATTCAGGGGAGGAAGAAGAATGAAAGAACTAAATTTTATTACCAGTGTTTTAGAAGAACAAGTAAAAGGGGAATTACGTCAACAAGGAATTGTTGTTTGGCTAGATAAAGACGGTTACTATAATACCTACGTTGATGATTTAATTGCCCGTTATTCTCGCGGGGAATTTTTTGCCCCCGTCGTCGCCTTTCGCGGTAGCTACCTAGAAATGCTACTCGCCCTTGAACCTTATGGAAACGGACTCGACCCCGAACCATTACTCATTCATCTCCCCGGTCACACCGAAGAAACTGTCCGTAAAACCCCAATCCTAGAACTTTATCACGCAGGTTATCGCTTCCGCAAAGCTCTCGATACCCTCATCCGCGAAGCCGCTACCGGGCGCGTCACCCCTGCCGAAATTGACGCTTATCTGAAAAATGGCATTTCTGACCTAAACTCTGCTGAAGTCTGGTTAGAAAGCCACCTAGCCCAACCTCAAGGCGGAATTGCCGCCTACCTAAACAGCCTTAGCCTAGAATGGATTTTAGACGGTCTTTTAGGCGAAGAAAAAGTTTTACAATCAAAAATTTCTGATTCAAGCGCCCTTGATACCCTCGCCCAACATCTCTATCGTCACACAGGATTAGATCAAGCATTTTTGCAATTTTTTCAGGGCAATAAACTTTTATCTTTTATAGATTTAGGAGATGCTTTTGCAGCTTGGTTAATGTGTGTTGAATATGTCAACGACCTTAAGCGTTCTCCTTATTTAGATACACTCAAGCCTCTGACTCGATTATCTAACCCCCTACGAAAAGCTTGCGAACAATTAATTAATTACCTAAGACAACGCCACCCGGAAATTTATGCGATAAAAGCTACCATTGTCGAATCCCATTTAGAACCTGAACTTAATGCTATCCGCCCGGAAGATTTAGGAAAAATTGATACATTCCACCGCGAAGAAAGTATCATTTTAGAAAGTGCCGTGCGATCACTTCTGACCGGAGAATGGCAAAAAGCGATGCAGTGGTCAGACTCTCGCACGGAAACCCCCTCATTTTGGCTAGAACGCGATCGCACCCGCCGTTTAGAATGGTCGTTAATCCGAGATGCTGCAACCTTGGGGTGTGAGATTGACAAAAATGGGCGATCGCTCAAAGACATTTATACTCTTAGAGAAGCCCTAGAAATTTACACCCAATCTGCCTATGCAGTAGACAAAGCTCATCGCCATTTAGAACAACAACGATTAAAACTTTTAGAACCTACTTTACCACATTTCGCTCAACTTCTAGAAGCGGCTGATAAACTACGTTCTGAATATCGAAATTGGGCAGATACTTTAGCTCAAGACTTTGCTAATATTTGCACTAGAGAAAGCTTTTTACCCGACGATGACTTACAACAGCGTACCTTGTACGATCAAGTTGTTCACCCCCTAACCAAAACTAACAAAAAAGTCGCTTATTTCTTAATTGATGCTTTCCGCTATGAAATGGCAACCGAACTAATAGCAGAATTTGAAGACAGTGGCATTACTGTTAATCTAAAAGGACGTTATGCCGAACTGCCAACTATCACCGCCGTTGGTATGAACCTTCTCGCTCCTGTTCATCAATTCGGCAAATTATCCCTAGCAAATGGAGAAGGGTTTAAAGGATTTAAAACAGGCGAATACACCGTGCGGAAACCCGACGAAAGAGTCCGGGCAATGAGCGATAAAAGCATTGATAATGTTAGTGCAGGTCGGCGGAAAGTGCGGGGCGTAAGTTTAGCAGAAATTTGCGATCGTTCCACCACCAGCTTAAAAAAAAGTTACTCCGATGCCAATCTGATTGTTGTTCACAGTAAAGAAATTGACGATGCAGGCGAAGCAAATGTCGGTTTAGCCACCTTTGAAACTTGGCTGCAACAAATTAAATCAGCTTGGAATCTACTCAAAAGTATTGGCATAAATGAATTTGTTTTTACTGCCGATCACGGATTCCTTTTACAAGACCAAACCACCCAAGAAAAGCCCTACGGTAGTAAAAAAGATCCCAATCGCCGCTACATTTTAGCCGCAGATGCCCGCCTAGAAGAAGGGATGGTCGTCGTTCCTCTAAATGCTCTTCAATACGAAGGTCAAAACAATTACTTATTATTTCGTAAAGACACAGCAATATTTGCCACTGGCAACCCCGGTGCGACTTTTGTACATGGTGGAAATAGCCTGCAAGAGCGAGTTATTCCTGTCTTAACAGTATCCCATCGCTATCAATCTAATCTAGCGATGGTTAAGTACCTAATTGAAGCCAAACCCGAACGAGAAATCATGGGTCATAGTCGCATTCAAGTGCGGATAAAACCAGCGCCCGTAGCCCAAGGCGTTCTCAGTTTTGTGACTGCTAAAACCATTAACCTTGCCTTGCGCGTACCCGAACGACCGGATATTCAAATAATAATTAAAGATGCACCCGGAGCCGAGGTAAAAAATCAACAAATTGAAATTCCGGTTGGTGGAGATTGGATTGAGGTATTATTTGACTTGAAAGGACAGCGAGATGAGCGCGATCTGATTGAAGTTTTCCATCCAGATAATATTGAAGATGTAGACCCGCTCATCCCTCAAACTTATTTCAATGTATCCGGTTCTCTCCAAAACGCTTCTCCTCGTGTTACTGGGTCAAGTCGGGACACAAACTGGCAGGATAGTTTTGAAGATGAGGCAATTCGGAACGTATTTCTTCACCTCCAGCAACACAGCTCAATTACAGAAATAGAGCTAACTCAAATGCTTGGTTCAGCCAGACAGGTACGGCGCTTCTCCGTAGAATTTGAAGAACACCTTAAAAAAGTTCCTTTCTCCGTCATAATTGAAACAACCAGTAACGGCAAACGCTATGTCAAACAAAGTTAAAATAGAAGGCAATAACTATGGCAATCAGTGAACGAGATATTGAGCATATTTTCGAGCGTTTACGTTCTGGCGTTGTTCCCGAACGAGGCTTAGAAATTTTTGCAGTTGGCATTGACAAACAACGCACAGAAATTCATCGCCAACTCCAGTTAGCAGCAGATAGGGAAGGAGTTTTTAAGTTCCTACGTGGCGGCTACGGCTGCGGGAAAACCTTTATGTCCCGTCTCGCCATTCTCGATGCCCAAGTACAAGGATTTGCAACTAGCTTTGTAGTTGTGTCTGATAACGACTTGCAGTTTTACAAATTCGATGATGTTTACCGCAAAGTCGTGCAAGAGTTAGGCACTAGCTCCTGCGCCAGAAGTGCTTTAAGTGATATCATCGATCGCTGGATAGCCCGTGTAGAAGATGCCCTCATTGCCGGCGGTGCTAACGAAAACAGTGATGAATTTGATGACCAGGTACAGCAACGTATGGAAGAAGAACTCGCCTCTCTAACAGGTGGAAAAGCACCTGAAGACATGGCACGAGTTCTCCGCACCATTTTTAGCCTTAAACAAAAAGGTGAAATTGCCGAAGCCAGCGCCCTACTTTCGTGGCTTTCTGGTAGCGAAAATGTAGCAGCTAGCGCTAAGAAAGTTGCCGGCATTAAAGGTGATATTGGTAGCCGAGATGCCCTAGACTACCTACATGGTGTATTAGAAATCGTCAAAGCTTCAGGCTACAAAGGATTAGTTATTGTCATTGATGAAGTCGAAACAGTCTTGCGAATGCGCCATGATAGTAGAGGCAAATCTTTGAATGGAATTCGCCAAATTTGTGATGCAGCCGATCGCTATAAAGGGTTACTTTGGATATTCACTGGGACACCAGAGTTTTTCGATACTAAACGGGGAGTCGCTGGGCTAGAACCTTTGAGCGAGCGCATCCAATTTCTTATCTCTGGTGGCTTTGCCAACCCTCGTCAGCCCCAACTAGAGCTAAAACCATTTGATGCTAATCGTCTCAAAGAAGTCGCACTCAAGTTGCGAGAAATCTATCCCACTGCTAATCGAAACAGCCTGATTAATAAAATTACTTCAGACTTTATCGAACGATTAGTTGCCAAAGTCACTGCTGGTTTCAAAGGAGATGTCGGTGTTGTTCCCCGTCAATTCTTACGTCAGTTCGTCAACGTCCTGGATTTAGTGGCTGAAAATGAAGATTTCAACCCCATGACTGCTGAGGGTTTTGAAATCAAAGATTTGAATGAAGATGAGCAGAGAATTAACCAAGGTCATGCCTACTTTGATGAAGACCCCGCCGATGCTAAGGGCTACGCAGCCATAGAATTTTAATTATGACCTCTACCTTCGCTCGTTTCCCTCCCCGTCTGCAAGAAGCAATTGTCGCTCGTTTAGGCTGGTCTTCTTTGCGCCCTGTTCAGGAATTAGCAGGACACGCACTGTTAGATGGTAAAAATGCTATTATTTTGGCTCCCACTGCTGGCGGTAAAACGGAAGCTTGTATCTTTCCCTTACTAGCTAAGTTAATGGAACAGGAACCAGAGGGAGTTGGTTTAATTTATATTGCGCCCATCAAAGCATTACTAAATAATCAGGCAGAACGGTTAGGGCGTTATACCGAAATGGTTGGGTTGCGACGCTTCCTTTGGCATGGAGATATCAAAGATTCTGATAAACGCGCTTTTATCAAAGAACCAGCCGCAGTTTTGATGACTACTCCTGAATCTTTGGAAGTAATGCTTTTATCTGCCAAAGTTCCTGAAGCGAAACTTTTTAAGGACTTACGAGCTATAGTGATTGATGAAGTTCATGCCTTAGCCGGGACAGACCGAGGTGCTCACCTAATGTCTGTAATCGAGCGAATAGTACGTTACACCACCAATGATGTGCAACGCATTGGATTAAGTGCTACTGTAGGCAACCCTGCTGATATTCTGTACTGGCTTCAAGGAACCTCAAAACGCCCCAGCAGTGTCGTAGACCCTCCCAAAATTCCTTCTAAAAAGGATCTGCACGTTTATTTACGAGATACATTGGGAGCGATCGCCCAAAATGCCAGCCAAATCGCAGCCGGCAAAAAAAGCTTGTTTTTTTGTGAGAGTCGAGCATTAGCTGAGGATATTGCTGAACGGATGCTAAATCGGGGTACAGAGGTATTTGTTCACCACAGTTCTGTTTCCCTAGAAGAACGAACCGAAGCGGAAGAACGCTTCAACAGAGACACCAATGCCAGCATTATCTGTACTTCTACCCTAGAGTTGGGCATTGATATAGGCGACCTCGACCTTGTATTTCAAGCTAATGCCCCTTCTACTGTCTCATCATTTCTACAGCGTTTAGGGCGCACCGGACGGCGGGAAGGTCAGCGAGCTAATACAACCTTTTTCTGTGAAAATGTGGAGACGGTGCTGCACGCGATCGCTATTATCGAACTAGCAAGAAAAGGTTGGATAGAACCTATCCCCACTCAAACGCGAGCATGGCCCGTATTGGTGCATCAGTTACTTGCCTTAACCCTTCAGTTTGGTGCCATTAGCCCCGAACGTTGCTGGGAGCAGTTATCAGTTGTAACTGATTTTTCAGGCATTAGTCATTCAGAATTTGAAATTCTCATAAAACACATGATCCAGGAGGATTTTCTGTTTCATGCTGGAGGGCTACTATCAATGGGAGATAAAGCCGAGCGCGTATTTGGCCGTAGGAATTTCCTGGAACTTTATGCCGTCTTCAGCAGCCCGCTTCTCTACAAAGTACAAACGTCAGCAGGCTACACAATTGGTACTATAGAACAAGCATTCGTGGATAAGCTAGTAGCAGAAATTAGTTCTTTCCTTCTCAGCGGGAGGGCTTGGACGGTTATGCACATTAACCATCAAGAACGGACAATACGAGTCGTTCCCGCTCCTCGTGGAAAAAAACCAAGCTGGGGCGGTTTTGTTCCTCAACTTTTAGGCTTTGAACTTTGTCAGGAAATTGGTAGAATTCTTCGCGCAGAAAACAATATATCCTATATTGATGCCACAACACAAGCAGCACTGGACGAATACCGAACTGAGCTTAAACCTTTTCTAGCCAATTCTCAAATTAGCATCCAAACAGAAGGTGGCCGGATTCTTTGGTGGACTTTTGCTGGGGGACAAATTAACTACACCCTCAAGTATGGTCTTCAATTCCACCATGACTGGAAGATTGTCTCGGACAACTTTAAGATCAAGATAGAAGGTGATAGCCTTAGCTCTGGTACTTTAAGTTTAGCAATTGCTCAGATAAGTGATCCAACTTTTTGGACAACTCCCTCCACTCAACGCTTTATTCTGTCTCAATTACCAGAATATCGTTTGAGTAAATTCCAGCAAGCTTTACCAGATATCTATTCTATAGAAATGATTAGTAATTACTTACTAGATTTAGTAGGAGTCCTCCAATTTTTACAATTATTTTCTTTCTTCTGTGAGTGAACAAAAATTAACTTTTATCTTGCTTCCTCATAATTTATTTAGCCAATTCTATTTATTATTCATTGTTACGCAAAGCTCGAAGTAACAAAACTATTTTCCAGCCTCCGTGTAGCTGATTAGCAGGTAATTCTTGAACTACTCTAGAGAGGCGATTAGCACATACACTTGTAAAACGTGGCCAAGCAGAAACAATCCTTTCAAGTAAAATGTTTAAAGAATGGCTTGTTGTACGTGGATCGTTTGCCCTGGCAGCAAGGCTCAGCGCACTTTCAAGAATATGGTTCGCAATCTCATGACTTACTAGTTCTTGTTGTTCTTGAGTATTGATTAGTCCAGCGATTTCAACTAATTGCTGCTCTAACTTAGATCTAAGGTTTTCATCTCCACTATTTACTGCATGAGCCGAGGCAACCCTCAAGGCATAAAATAAAGTAGATGGTTCTGCTCGGTAAAGATCAACCATCTTAAGGTTGTTCAATAGGTTGCTAAGTTTTTCTGCTAAATCCTTGTAAATTGGCAAGTCTCCAATCAGAAAAAGAATCAACTGCCATTTCTCTCTAGAAACTGAGGGATTTAAAAAAGCATCATCTATTGCATTTTCTACTATTGCTTTCAAGTCCTCACAAATAATTTCTTTTCCTAATTTTTGACCAAAAATATAAACCAAATATTCACTACGGTTACCTCCTAAAAAAGATCCCAAGTTATCTTGAGCAAGGGTTGAGTAATCATTAATTAACTCTGGGGTAAGGTACTGCTGATCTTCAATAGTTATAACGGCAAATGCAATCATTTTTTCAGCTACTCTTACTGCTTTGAGAACCTCAGCATTATGCTCTGCTAAGATTGCTGCAAGTCCGTGAACAGCCAGCGCCATTCTGCTCAGCCGCCTCGGGTGGAGAACGTCATTCCAGAATTCAGGATTACGATCGAGAAAATCGGCATTAATTGGTCTATGCTTGGAATAGTTCTCTAGTCGTTGAGCAAATTCCTCTAATGGAATTGTGGGGTGATATAGTAAATTATATAGCTTGCTTGCCTGTGCCCAAATCATTGCTAGCCGCATTGAAGGCAACCACTTTTTAGCCTCGTGCCAATAACTAAATTCACCACTGAGGAGATTGAGAATTGCCTGAAATAACCGGAATTGAAGTTCACCGACCTCGCCATAAAGTTCGTCAAGGATATCTTGAACTAAGGCAGTTGAGTCCGGAGAAAGCAGGGCTAAATCGATCAGATGTAGCTTGCATACTGGAGAAATTAATCGGGAGGAAAGTCTCTTTAGCACAGCCCATCTCTCGCTTGATGGCAACTTTCTAAGTTCCTCTCTTACCTGTACAGGAAGTTTAACTGGAAGGCAAGAAAGGCGTTCTATGCAAATTTCAAGTCCTTCAGCAGCTAACAAGGATTCTGCTGCCCGACTTAGTTTTTCACGAAAACTCAAGCTTTCTGTTGCATACTGTTTGAGGTGAAAATGTCTGAGTAATCCCGCGCCTGATGGAGGAATTAAGTCATCAATTGTAATATTGTGATTCTGATGAAGCTTCTCCTCAAAAGATGAGTAGAAAACTGCTGCCGAGTGCTCACGCCATTCATTTGCTTGGTCAACGCGCTTGCGGGAATCTGTAGTAGATACGATTTCACTGACGACCCTTTCAAAGGTTGCATTATCACAGTCAAACCAGAAACGATGAGATCGCAAGACTTGCTCACGTACATTGGGATCGTTTGATGTCAGTAGCATCACATCATCATGCCATGAGTAGATAGGTAAGTCGGCTTGATTGATAAAACAAAATTGAATAGAAGAACCATCCTGAACAGCCCGAATTTTAAAAGTAACTTGCGGCTGTAAGGCTGCAAGATTTGCTTCTTCACCATTAACAGATGTGGCGATTGCGGCAAAAAAGTCTGATGCAGGAAATACAAGGGGAGCAGATAAATCTGGCAGCGTTAAATTGATAGATTCAACTATTTGAATTTGCAAATAAGCCATCAACTCAGGATGGGTTTTCATTTCCTCTTTTAAAATACTCGGAAGAACCCGATAAAACTCTTCCCATATTAACCTTATGACTTGCAAGGATTCGTCCCATTCTTGCTTCCACCCTTGGTGAAGAATAATATCTTTAATTAATCGTGCTACAGAAGTAACTATTTCTGGATTTCCTCTAAAACGATTTTCTGTAATCCGCTGTTCAAGCCAGTTAAAATACTGCTGACACCGACTGAGAGTCTCACGGTTATCATTATTTTCTATTTCTATTCTCCGCAACTGAATACCTCGAAGGTACAGTTGGCAAATGTCAGTGCTAATTAGATCGAGTCCATCACTGTTTGAATCAACGTTGGGCCATAGATGGCGGACACCAAAAGTACCAGTATATAAATTGGCTAAAATCCAATCAGAATAGGCAGCAGCAATCTCTTGGGAAAAATTGATATCTGCCCAAACATTGCTTATTGCACCTTCTGTTGCGGAAAAACACTCAAAAACGAACCTTATTTCACCTTCAGGACTAATCGATCCTTCAGACATTGGAGGACGTTGAAGTCTGTGTGAATCCAGCAAACACGAAGCGACATAACGGCGGATAGTAGCGAGATCTTCAGTTTCCAGAACTCTGCCATCTCTTACACTAGCTTGCTTCAGATGATAAAGGATTTCTTTAGTCGTGATGGGAATATACCGAATATTACCTGCACGTAGCTGCAAAATTTTTTCGTAGTATTTCGTTTCACTTAGATCGTCGCTAACCTGTAGCGCCTCTAAAATTTCCAGTACGCCGATAATTGGTGTTCTGCTATCTCGGTGTGGATATTGGCTGAAGAAGCGATCGTCAATCCAGAGCGCGTCACCTAGTTGAGGTGTATGGGTGAATAGGTGGTAGGCTGTTAATTCATTTGCACTCGAAGACTGCTGCAACTCAAGTTCTCTGTCATAGCCAGCATCCGGCAGTACGATCGCCTCGTATATTCCTCGCTCTAGTCCCGTTGAGACTCGCTCTCTAAGCTCTCCAAGCCATCTCAAAGACTTAGCCGAAGATTCGCTGTCATTGAGTGCCACCCGTGCATCACAAACACACTGATGCGTCACAAATACTCGAAAATAGCAACACACTCGTGTTAGCAAATCTGAGCCAGCTAAGAGAAGAGCCAGTTCAGAGTTCAAGCATATCAAGTCATTCCGAGTCGGTAACTTTGGTGGTAAATCTGCCGAACTCTCATCTCCCAGATTTTTCACCGCCGTTTCATAGGCACTCTTAGATAAAACTCCCTGTTCTTTCAGCGCCTCGACTAGCGCACGACAATTGATAAACCTTTGTCGATATGTCTCGTCTAACACAACGGGTTGTATCACACCATCAGCATCAAGCCGTTCTAATGGCAAGAACTCAACCACGAATCCATTATCAACACAAGCTTTCTCTAGGAGAATGGCTGATTGCTTACCTAATTTTTCGATTAGTTCATCAGATTTTATGTTCAAAGACTGAGGAATTTCGTGCAATTTTCCAGATTGGTTCAGTTGCAAGATTTGGCGATAACTATCTAGTTGAGAGGGCTGATGCGGTACAAAGTGCTCGCCTTCTTGCAAAAGGGCAGCCGGTAGCATCACTGAAACCCGAATTGGACTAAATCGCTGTTCCACTGCATCCAAAATCCCAAGGTGAGCAGCTAGCAATAAAGCTGATATGTCTAGATGCAAGCGCCACTGAGTGTTTGAGTCTGCGAACCCTTCTGGGAAGGGACGGGCACCATAACGCGCCAGCACTGCTGCCTGATAATGGGGATTAGGATTGTTCGCGTTCTCTCTAGGAAGGATGTGGAAAAAGTGAGTAAGCGCCAATTTTTGTATCTGGGCAATGAAGTGAATAGGAAGTTCTGCGTTATGGTATTTTTGATTGATTAAAGCTGCATTTTCTGCCCACTTCTGCTGTAGCTCCAGAAGTTCCTTAATTCTCACTGCCTGAAACGGACCTTCTCCTTTCATGGCAAGGATCTGCGCCTGACGCACAAAAGGTTCAATCTCCCGATCTAGTCCCAGTTTATATCCCAGGCTAATGACTTCTCCTAAAACCTCCGCTTCAATCGGTGCGGTCACTGCCTTCTGCCATAGCTGACGTGCTAACCCAGGGTCTTCTGAGAGCAGACATCTACCTGCCCAGAGCCAGGAAATTGGATGGACATCTTCTTGCCTTAATAGACGACAAGCAGTCATTGCTAGTCCTCGCAAGTCTCCCTGATTTAGGTAAAGGTTCATCAAGTTTACGAGATTTTCGACTGTTTCGTGCGATCGCACTAACTCTTGTGCATCAGCAACTGCCTCTGAGATCAACCCCAACTTTGCCTGACAATTGGCTCTCAAACGGCGCAGATAGGGAGGCAAATTACTACCTGGAAAAAACTTTTGATGATCATTCAATAGCTGAAAGCATTGCTCGAAGCGACCCGCTTGCCCAGCACATTGTGCTGCTAGACTGAGGGCATCAGGTGTTCCCACCGAATTCACCAAATCATCTGCTCTATCCGCAACATAAGCCCAGTCTTGTAAACTAGCTTGGAGCTGGCAAGCTTTGGCTAAATATTGACCGTTACGGCTTTCCTGCCAGCACGTCTCTAGATACTCAGCAAATGCCTGCCAGTTACCGTTCACCCGAGCCTGTTCTCGCAGAATTGCCGCCCGAATGCTGCGACGAACAGCAGGGTTGCTAAAAGTTTCGCTTTCTTGAAGCGCGGTTTCCACATCTCCATCTATCGCTAGGGTTTGTATATGCCAGATGAGCCAGACATCTTGATGCCCAGTCTGCTCAAACGTTTCCCTTGTACGATGTAGAAGTTCTAGGGCAGGCTGGGGAGTGTCCAAGTAAAGGTATATTCCGAGCAAAGCAACAATGCGAGCAAGATCCTTACTTCCTTCCTGCACCAATGCTTTTAAAGCTTTTTGACTCGTAGATAAATCAATGTCGTAGTTGCGAGCCGTTCTCCAAATGATTGCTTGTGGGTTAGTTGGATCTTCGGTAATTAGCGCGGAACATAAATCGTGAGCCTCTGACTGACGCTCTGGATCGTTCGCTAAGCAAGCCAGATGCCATATTTGCCAATATTTCCGTTGTTCCTCCCCTCGCTCAGTTTGAGAGACAAGTTGCTTATATTCCTTTGCTGCTTTGCGTAGGCGCTGCAAACTTTCGTCATCACGTTTGATGAGTGACCAATCAACAGGTTGAGGAAAGTCAATTAACTGTTTGGGAATGGCAGGTGAGAGTATACTAAAGTAATGAATAGTAGCCTCAGATGCTCTAATATTCTCCCAATTGGGTTTTTCATAACGAGCTTGTTGAATCTTTATCAAAGCACTAGCAATGTCCCCTTTGTCCAAAAGTGCTAATGCGTGTATGCGGTTAGTTTCAGCGTCTGGTTCTAAACCTTGAGGCAAGGTTTGCAGCTTGGTAATAACCTCCTCTGTACGTCCTAGTTCTAATAACAAGCTTAGTTCGAGATTGAAAATATCAATACTGGACGGGCTGCTAATCATTCTCAGGGCAGCTTCTGCACCTTGAGTGTGATAGCTAATCAAAGCTTGCAGGAAAGTATCATCTCCCTCTGGAAGAATGGCACGGGCTTGTTCTGCTAATTTTTTAGCTTTCTCAATATCATGTTCGACACTAAGGATATAGCTTGATAGGGATTGCAAAATCTTTGCTTGTAGGGGCTTCTCAAATACCTCCCAGTTTGGGTCATCCCGTAGGACTTTGAGACAGGCAAATGCACGCTGCAAATATCCTTGCCGATATAATTCCCGGAATGCGTCTAGCTGTTTAGCTTTTTCCTTCGACAACTCAGAGGATAAATGTCCAATCTTGGAACTAAGAACACCAAACGCCAATTGTGTTCCTTGAGAAATTTCTGGGGATTGTGGGTATTGCTGTAGTACAGTACCACAAATTTTTTCCGCCCACTCCTGCGACTTTAGGTAGCGATAAACAATTGCACGATGAGGACTTAATTTGTTGCGTAATATACTTGCTGACCAAACTTCATATTGAATGCCAGAGGTCACAAAACGTTGCTTTTGTGCCAGAATTTCTTGTTGTTGTTTCGTTTCAGTTAACTCACAGCCAACCAATAAGATGAAGCGCTTAACCTTATGAGATCGCCAGTAGTCAATATGTTTCAGAAAGTCATCAGACGCTTCCTTGATTTTGGGAGGTGGAAACTTTTTATAACACTTGCACTGAACTACTTCAATGTGAATACCATCATCACAATGAGCCAAAAGGTCAATCCCATGCTGTTCTTGTCCTCGTGTACCATAGACGTTGCAAGTAGCTATTCCCGGTTCTACGTCGAACACATCACAGCACATATCTTGGAAGTCGTACTCTCCCAATTCATAAAATGGGGGGGGGAAGTTGGGGTTAACTCTAGAAGATACCATCAATATTAAGAGATTCTGTGTATTTAACTGTAGAGTTCCTACTGGCTGAGGACTCTGCAACCGCCATGAGTCTTAGTGGACTCAGCATTGCCGTAGATTGGGTAGAGGGATAGCCAAATCAACACCGAAGGATTCAATTTTTCCTTGCTTTCTTCGACTTGTTACTCGTATTTTCACCGAAATCAATCGGTTGATCCGGATTGGAACTAGCAAGCTCGGACAAGATAAGCTTAACGAATTTACGTCGTTTTAGCCATGCATATTGACCTGTCTTGTAAATGATGTCATTTTACTAACTTATATCTCGTTGACCAGATGTTCATCGACGCAAGGTATAATTTCTTGCCCTTCTTTGTGGGTGGTGTGTAATTTCTTGACAAAAGAGCCCCTTCAATAATAACAGGCTACTCAACTGCGATCATCACTTAATGATACCAAATAACGCAGTTAATCGTTTTTAGGCGATCGCATGAACAAGCTATGGTCAATAAACCTGTCAATAAGCTTTAATCTTTGCCCTTGCTCTTATGGCACAATCATCTTTATACACAAGCGTTTCAGGGTGGTTGTCACCCTATCAGGTTAATTCCACCAGGAAATAACGATTACATCCTGAGCTTGTTGAGGACTGTCACCCCAAAGTGTAACCTCCAGTCTAGCTATAAACCGATTTTTGAGTTGCCAGCCGTACTCCTCATTTTTTTCATCACATACTTCAACCGAGTCAGCCCGCCACTTTTTGCCAAAGTCTAAAAACTGAGACACCGTTGTATCTCGGTTTTCTGTTAGCAAGTAAAGTGTGTCGGCGGGGTAGAAAATAAAATGAATGATGCTAGTTTCGGGCATGGGGCGATAATTTCCCATTGCTAACAGCGTATCGAGTATCTTATTAAAACTTAAACCGTTTTTATTGGGTGTAAAGATGGGCTCTGAGAAATGAAGCTTACCCATAACCCATTTTCCGCACCCTCAGTGGTTTGCGTTTCTTGGTGTTCATGTCAACGCTTCCATGCGTCAGCGGTGAGAGCCAAATCATACCTCAGTTCACCAACGCCGAAAAATTTAAGCAGAATTAGATTTTTGAAAATGTTTTATTGTACGATAGCTAAAATACCATAATAATTTAGATTATTGACAATGCAACTTATGTATCCTGAATGTATCATCCTATTCTCGTGAGTTTAACCCGAGCGAATTATCGTGGCCATAACTGAAAGCTTTTTTACGTCATTTCTCGCCAACAATTAGCTATCTGGGGTGATATTTTCCTTGGCATATGCACGTTATTGGGTCAAATATAAGCACTAAAAAACAGGTTAGCAACCTGCAGCTTCTGTACTTTATAAACCTGGAATAAGCTGTAAACCTTCTCTCTTGGCACTTATCTGAGTTTAATGCCTACTCAAGTTGCTCTGCTGGTTTATGGCGATCGCACCATGTCTCCCCAGTGCGGACAGGTTCGCCGCAAGCGGGGCAATGGTTCGGGAGTTCGGCGGAGTTTGGAAGCTCTCCAGTGCCGCCACAAACGGGGCATTCCACATCATATTGTTGGTGGGTAGTGAGAAATATGTAGTGATTAGATATTTATTGGCTCAAAACATAGTTGTAATGATGGAGAAAATACCAAATAGCACCAATATGGTTTTCTAACTTTTTAGAAAATGAAAGAGTCTTTCTTACGATCCGAGAAACACGTTGGCGCAAAGTATTATTAAATCTTTCAATGTGATTAGTTTTTCCACTGTCTTTACCAACTGGTTGATGGCGTAGCGAAGGAAAAATACAAGCATAAGCCTGCCAAAAATCTGTATAGCAAACAGCACATTGTCGATATACAGGAGGTAGAGAATTCCATAATTGTTTTGCTCCTTCTTGGCTACGATCGCCAATATAAACACCAATAATTTCTCTGGTTTCTCTATCCATTGCGGCGCCACACCCATTGCTTATTTTCTTTGCAATCTACAAATGACCACAGTTCATCACATTCAACATTCAATCTGACTTTTTTTTTAGGTTTAACCTTTACTGTGCGTGCGATTGAGGCATATTTATTATTTACGTAATCCTGTAACCATTTTTTAGAAACACCCGTGGTTCTAGCTATACCAGCCAAAGAAATTTTATCCAAAAGAAGTCGCTCGATTAAATCTTTTGTTTCCGAAGCTCATTACTTTGTTTGTCGGATTTTCGACTTTCTTGGCGACCGCAACTTTGACATTTGTATTTGGGTTTTTTATTATGAATTCTACCATTTTTAACTATGTGATTTGAACCACAATCAGGGCAGTCTGGTCGTAAAAATAGCAGATTACATGACTAAACTAATGTTGGCAGATATCAAGAATTCTAGCAATAGTTTAGTCATGATAGCATAAGTGTAACTAAATCTACATTCGAGCGCGTAAAGAAATATTAAAATCACAAAATTTGATTGTGTCATTTATAAAATTATCATATATATTCAATTACTGTAATTAAACTTCACTACATATTTATTACTACCCATGGAACTACCCTCTCCGGGGGCAAGTTCCGTTCTAACAGCCTGATGGTGGGGGTGGAACAGACAAAATAGGTGCATAACTGCATATTGAGATCCTTGTGTCTCCAAATAAGGTTTTAGAGTCCCATCAGTTTTCCAATATGTCACGCGATCCCTTTCAGTGCGACAGTGGCCCAGACGAGCTACCTGATAGTGAGTGCTATAAACCCTCGCGCCTTAACCAGCACCAGCTATTGACACCTTTTCAACGCAAACTCTTGCAAAAAAGTCTGGAAGGCAATTTACCCGAACTGTACCGCCAGCGCATCCAAATTATGTTGCTGGCTGCGGAGGGTAAAAGTCAAACCAAAATCTGTGAAATCTTGGGATGTTCTCAAGGGACGGCTCGCCATTGGATATTGATGGCACAGGCTGGCCAAGCGCACAACTGGAGTGACAGCCCAATTGGCCGGCCTAAAACCGTAAATGACCAGTACCTAGAACGGTTGAAAGAACTTACTAGCAATAGCCCCCGCGATTACGGTTACTCGTTCCGGCGCTGGACAGGACAATGGTTAAGCAAGCATCTCGCTAAAGAATTCGGCATTGAACTGAGCGATCGCCATATCAATCGCTTGCTCAAAGATATGGGACTGTCTACGCGACCCAAACCCGCTCCTGTGGAAGATACCACAACTCAAGGAGGCAACCGCCTTTCGATCCGCGATCTCACAGAAACCTCTGTTTCAGTTTCCCCCGATTTTTGGCCTTTCAATTCCATACATTGAGATTGCAACTATGCTTCAGAATCAACCAGATTTTTTGATTTCTAATGATTTACTGCAAAAAACATTAGGACAATCTTTTCTAGAAAAAGAACTGGCAGAAGTGCGTCGAAATATTCAAGTTATAGAGCCTCAGCCAGTAAGACAATTTTGGAATTCACAAAATGCTGAAGGTGGCATCTACATCATTATTGTAGGGAAAGTAAGATTAACTCATAGTCTGGATGATAGACCCCTTTCATTGAAAGCAGGCGAATCATTTGGCGAGCTAACCTTGTTTGCTGAAGAGTCCTTGGAACCTTACTCAGCAAAAGCTACCAAAGACTCATCAACACTGTGTTTTCTTCCCTGTGAGTACATTTCTCACCTGATTCGCAAATATCCCAAAATCCGAGATCATCTTCATTACCAGGCTGTTTTCCGAGATTCGCTGCTCAGAGGAACTGACAGTTCTATAGCGAACGAAAAAAAGACTGAAAGCGGGAATAGTTTTTCCAATCGCCAATTGCCTGTCGAGCCAAAAAAACAGAAAAAAATTAGTAAAGCTTACTTTCCCAGTCCCACATTGCAAGCGGGTCACTTGTGGCAGCGAATTATCCGCCGCTATCCATTTTTTGCACAGCAAAGTGCATCCGACTGTGGTGCTGCTTCCTTAGTAATGATAGCTCGCTATTGGGGTAAGCGCTTTAGCGTTAATCACCTGCGGGATATGGCTAATGTCGATCGCAATGGATCTTCTTTACGAGGTTTATCAGCAGCAGCAGAAAGTATCGGATTCTCTACTAGACCCGTGAATGCCAGTTTAGACCAATTGGCGAAACAAAATCTACCTGCGATCGCGCATTGGGAAGGCAAGCACTACGTTGTAGTCTACGAAATCACCCGCAAGCACGTCATCATAGCCGATCCAGCCATCGGTCAACGTACCCTTACCTATGCCCAATTTAAAGTTAGTTGGACTGGCAATGCTTTGTTATTGCAACCCACAGCTTTAATTAGAGATGCCAAAGAATACAGTACCCCATTTTGGCAGTTTTTTGAGTTAGCTAAACCGCACGCTCTTGTACTGTTTGAAGTTTTCATAGCTTCCGTATTTATCCAAATTTTTGGATTGATTACGCCACTATTCACTCAAATGATTTTGGACAACGTAGTGAAACGCCAAAGTCAGTTAACTTTAACCACATTTGGAGTAGGGTTACTAATTTTTAGTTTGTTCCGAGTAGCTATGACTGGACTGCGACAATATTTACTAGACCAAACAGCAAATAGAGTCGATTTAGCGCTGATTGTTGGGTTTATCCGACATACCTTTAGTTTGCCTCTCAACTTCTTTGAGTCGCGCTATGTAGGTGACATCATTTCCCGCGTTCAAGAAAATCATAAAATTCAACGTTTTTTGACTGGCGAAGCGTTGTCTATCTTGCTGGATTTACTGACGGTTTTTATCTACGTAGGACTAATGTCATGGTATAGTTGGAAAATGGCTTTGCTGGCCTTAGCAATTGTTCCACCATTTATCTTATTAGCATTAATTGCTACTCCTTTTTTGCAAAGAACTTCCAGGGATATCTTTAATGCTCTGGCAGGGGAAAGCAGTTATCTGATCGAAGCACTCACTGGTGTTCGTACTGTCAAATCTTTAGCGGTCGAACAAACTGTTCGTTGGCATTGGGAAGAATTACTGAATAAGTCAGTTAAAAGCAATTTTGCCGGGCAAGTGATTGGGAATAGACTTCAGGTATTCAGCGGTACTATCGAGGCTTTAGTGACAACAGGTTTGTTATGGTTTGGTGCGTCTTTAGTAATTCAAGGTGAACTTACACCAGGCCAATTAGTTGCTTTTAATATGCTGCTAGGTAATGTTATTCATCCCTTTCAGCGGTTGACTGTGCTGTGGAATGAATTGCAGGAAGTGGTAATAGCGATCGAACGCATCCATGATGTAATCGAAGCAGATCCAGAAGAAGATTTACAGCAAAAATCGCGGCAATCTTTACCCCCTATTAACGGTCACATTCGTTTTGATAAGGTTACTTTCCGCTATCATCCAGAAAGCGATATCAATGTTTTGGAAAACCTCACTTTTGAGGTTAAACCAGGACAAACTGTAGCCTTAGTGGGTCGTAGTGGTTCTGGGAAAACAACGATTTCTAAGCTGATTTTGGGGCTTTATCCTACTACGGATGGAAAGGTGTTAATTGATGGTCAAGATATAAACAGTATCTTGTTGCGATCGCTCCGTTCTCAAATAGGTGTAGTTGACCAAGATACCTTCTTATTTGGCAGTACAATTCGCGAAAATATTGCCATCGGACAACCATCAGCTACCCTAGAAGAAATTATTGAAGCAGCGCGACAAGCTGGGGCCGATTTGTTTATCAAAAAACTGCCGATGGGGTACGAAACCCAAATTGGGGAAGGTGGAGGAATGTTATCGGGAGGACAGAGACAAAGAATTGCGATCGCTCGTGCTTTATTAGGTAATCCCCAACTGTTAGTTTTTGATGAAGCCACCAGTCACCTCGATGCTGAATCCGAGCGAATTATTCAGAATAATCTCACCAATATTCGCAAAAATCGCACCACCATAATTATCGCTCATCGCCTCTCAACAGTGCGTAAGGCTGACTTAATTTTGGTATTGGATAAAGGCGTTTTGGTGGAAAAAGGAACTCACGAAGAGTTGATGGCTAAACGCGGGCAGTATTTCTATCTCAATCAGCAACAACTGGATGTTGCAGGGTGAAAGATAGCCCAACACAAAAGTTACCCAACTTTTCCTTACATGGTCTGAAAACCACTATTAACTCTTGTCAAATATGCCTAACTCATCAAACTCATTTTCTCCCTCCGAGCTTAACTCCCACGAATTAGAAACTTTATCGACTGAAAAAGAGTTTCCTAACTCTACAAATGACAAAGTTATTCATACTGATGATTGGTCTTATGCTACCAAGGAATTACTAGATACTTTGCCAAAAACTTGGACGCGAGGCTTACTGTATTTTTTGGTAATTTTTGTAGGTATCGTTTTACCTTGGTCAATGCTTTACAAGGTGGATGAAACAGGTTCTGCTAGAGGAAGGCTTGAACTTAAGGGAAATACCGTTAAGCGAGAAGCAGATATTCAAGGTAGCGTTGCAGTGGTTAAAGTGCGCGTCAAAGAAGGGGATGAGGTAAAAGCTAACCAGATTTTAGTAGAACTAGACTCTAAATCAATTCGTGATGAAATTCAACAAAATCAAATTAAATTAGAAGGACAAATAAATCGGCTTAGCCAGTTAGAAATCCAGAAAAATCAGTTTGGGATTGCTATTGCTGCTCAACAGCAACAAAGTAAAGTTCAAGAATTGGAAAAACAAACACAAGTCGCTCAAGCAGAGCAGAATTTTGATACCCTCAAAACTGCTTACAACTTTCAAAAAGAAGAGAAAATCGCACAATTGGCACAAGCACAGCAGAGTTTTGATGCTTTGAAGGCTACTTACAACTTCCAAAAAGAAGAAAAACTCGCCCAAGTTGCTCAAGTAAGGAAAAGCATTGAATCTAGCAAAGCTGCTTATAATTTAGCAGCAGTTCGTTTGGGAAAGGCTGAGGAAAAATTCCAACGCTATAAAACAGTTTTTGATGCCGGTGCGATTTCAAAAGACCGACTTGCAGAAATAGTACAATCGGTAGAAGAAAACTATCAACAACGCCGACAAGCGCAATCAGATATTTCCCAAACAGAATCTCGTTTAACAGAACAACAAGGTAGTTATGAGAAGATTATTCACCAAGCTGAGTCTGATATTAAACAAGCTGAACTGCGTCTAAAAGAGCAGCAGGGTAACTACCAGAGAATTATTCGCCAAGCTCAATCGGATATTGAGCAAGGTAAGCTGCGTTTGGAAGAACAAAAACGCAGTTATCAAAGCTTGGTTCAATCGGGAACAATAGCTGTCTCGAAAATAGAACAGCAGCTTACTGATTTGAATACGCAAATTGCGGGTGTTCAATCAGAAATCGAACAAACAAAAAATCAGATTAGTTCTCTTAAAGAGCAGCTCAAGAAATATTTGATTCGTTCAGATTTTGATGGTACTATTTTTTCACTTCCTATTACCCGAGAAGGTGCAGTAGTACAACCTAAACAATTGATTGCTGAGATCGCAAGAAAGGGTACTGGCCTGGTGTTCAAGGGACAGATTCTTACTTCCGAAAGCGAGTCTTTACGCTCAGGTAATCAAGCGAAAGATGCCAATCTGAAATTTGATGAATATCCTTTCCAGGATTACGAAGTTGTGAAAGGCAAATTGAGTTGGGTATCCCCCAATTCTAAGATTACGCAAACAGCGCAAGGAAATGTAACTACTTATGATGTGGAAATTGAGTTATCTCAGAGTTGTCTTCAACCAAAGAGTAAGTGTATTCCTTTCAAATCTGGTCAACCAGCTACGGCTGAAATAATTATCCGTCAGCGTCGCCTGATTGACTTTATTCTTGACCCGTTTAAGAAGTTACAAAAAGGCGATTTAAAGCTGTAATTTAGCGGGTAATCTACCCATTATTGAATCAATTTTACCTTTTAGGAGAGTGTCATGTCACAAGCTATTACTATTTCGGCTCAAGATATCCTTCAGCAAGTCAAGTTATCCTGCCAAATTCCTTCTATTGTGGAGCAAATTGTTACTCGGAAGGTAGTAATGGATGCAGCAGCGGAGGCGGGGATTAAAGTGGAGGCTGAAGAATTACAGCAAGCAGCAGATAATATTCGGTTAATCAGCCAACTGAAGACTGCTGATGAAACCTGGGAATGGTTGAAGAAAAATTGCCTATCTTTAGATGATTTTGAGGAAATGGTTTATACAAATGTGATGTCTGGAAAATTGGCGCAACATTTGTTTGCAGATAAGGTAGAGCCTTGGTTTGTGGAACATCAATTGGATTATGCTGGCGCGGTGATTTATGAAGTGGTTTTGGATGATGAAGATTTGGCGATGGAACTGTTTTATGCTTTGCAAGAGGGGGAGATGATTTTTCCTGAAGTTGCTCATCAATATATTCAGGATACTGAGTTGCGCCGTCGTGGGGGATATCGGGGAGTTGTGCGGCGCGGGGAGATGAAGGCGGAGATTTCTGCTGCTGTTTTTGCTGCTAAACCGCCACAGGTTTTGAAGCCAATTGTGGGTGCTAAGGGGGTATATTTGATTTTGGTTGAGGAAGTGATTAAACCGCAGTTGGATGAGAAACTGGGGTATCAAATTCTTTCTGATTTGTTTAGCGGTTGGGTGAAGCAGCAAGTTGAGGAAGTAGAAGTTGTGATCGACTTAGATTTAAGTATATAAACTGCCAAATTTATAATCCCACGTTTCATAAATGTAATAGCCCTCCGAGAGTGTCGGAGGGCTATCTATTCTTTCTACCTAGATAACAGCTTCTCATATGTTAGCTGATTCAGGTAGTTTTCAGAATCGTGGACTTCAAAACCAGTAGTGTGTTAGCGATTTTAATGATTTGCCTGAGAAATTGTCTGGGATTTCAACTTTATTACGCCAACCGTAATGGGTTTAAATTTTATGCCCAAAATACAGGAAAACCGGAAGGTGGTAACTTACGAAAGAACCAAGTGTAATAAATTCCACCAGTTAAATTCAGTTCTTCATCCTTTAGTTCTGTTAGGAAACTTTCAGGATCGTGAAATAGTTCAGTCCCCTTGGGAGAAATATTGGTGATTTTGATGATTGCCATTGGATAATTTATTTCTGAGAAATTGCCAAGTTTACTATCAAATGGATGTATAGATAATCTACCTCCATTTGATAGTAAAAGAAACATTTGAAATCCCGTTTTAGTAAACTTTTATGGGTTTAAAAAGTAGGGAAAAAACTTGTGAAACTACATACCCGCTAACAGCCCTAGTAACAAAAGAAACTGCTGGACTAAATCCCCCATGAGTTAAATCTAGCTCGTCATCCGTTAGCTCATTGAGATAGTTTTCAGAATCCTGAAAAAGATCTGATCCAGTAGGATGCAAGTCAGAAATTTTGATAGTCGCCATTGTGAAATGTCCTCCAAAGTAATGAAATGATATTTACAGCAGATTGCATGGTTATAAAGTACACTCTAAACTCCGGTTACTAGAAATTACCGGGAAGTCTCTGTACCTCAATTACCAGCAAAAGTGCTGTAATTGCTGGAAATCAAAAGTTTACACTCTTTAATTTACCGCCATGCCCAACTAAACTGAACCCAAACTCCATTCTGATTGATAGAGCCTTTGAGATACCAACCGCCACCTAGCAGCTCCTCCATTTCGCTCTCAGTTAGGTTATTAAGGTAACTTTCTGAATCTTGAAACAGTTCGGAACCGGCGGGACGCAGATCGGAGATTGTAATTGTAGCCATTGATGAATGTCCTCCAAAATTTATGGCTTTCTGACATCTAGACTTTTGATTGCCTAAATCCTATTTACTATTAAAATTCAATCAAATAGGATTTGCAATATAAACGAAACACTTGGGAAGACATAAAATTATCAATAAGAAGTTATCCTTTTATTTACACGATCCTAGATATTTATGGTAAAAGGTGCCGTAAGTAGGGTTCCAAACAAATTATAGGGGCATTAATAAAGTTAAAAGTAAAACAATTTTGTCTAAAAACACTGGATGCTGAGACGTTTTTGTATTCTATCGTCCCAACAAATAAAAGTCCTACCCCTGAATTTAATCAGAGGTAGGCATCGCGCTTAAAAAGCTATTCTTTATTAATCTGTCGCGCATCTAATTTTTTGACCTGTTTTTGGCTTATCGTGGGGTGCAGGCTCCAAATTACACAAGTTAAACGCGCGACTGCTTAGCTACCCAGTTGAGAATTTCAAACCTCGATCGTCTCATTAACGCATTTCATCACCAATATCAGAATTGCTTCTCGCGTTTAACCAAGTCTGAAACAGCGATTCTAAAACCTGTTCCCTGACTTCACCCAATTCAGCAGAAAACCGCTTTTCAATTCTCAGAATGTGATAACCTAACTTCGTCTGAATTGGCCCAACCACTTCACCTTCCTTCGCCTCAGCAACAGCCTTGGCAATCTCCGGTAGCAATTCCGCCAAAAATCGAATCCCCACAAAGCCAGCATTTTGTTGCGATCGCTTCCCCTTCGAGTGTTCCAAAGCTAACGCACAGAAAGAAGCATTTTCTACCCTTAACGATTGGGCAATTTTCAAAGCTTCTGTCAAGTCGCGAACTAAAATCTGAGACAAAGCCACCCGCCGATAATCATCCCGGTTGGTCATATAATGATTATCTACCACTTCTCCAAAAAGATGCTCTTTCAACTTCTGAGTCAGTAACGATACTCGAATTCCTTGCGACCAATCTTCAGGGCTAATTCGCTGTTTTCCCAACCAAGCCAAGGTTTCAGATGCGCCCAGCAACTTGTGTTCCAAGCGAAAAGCATCCCCCGCCGCTTGCAATTCCTCATCAGAAATACTGATGCCAAGCTGTTGGCAAACTGCCAAAATTAGGGTATCTCGTTCAGCCAGTGCTGCCATTTCAGCAAATTTGTAAGAATGGCGCAGGTAGGCAACAACAGCTTCATCACTTGCAGGTAAAATTTCTGGCAACACCAATTTTTCTAAAGTTTCTTGCATGGTTTTATCCTGTGTATTTGATTGACAAAATTGACAAAATGGTAATTAGGAAGGAGAAACCAGATTTATTTTGTTTAGAGAGCTTCGATATTTTGTTGCTCCAACCCAAATAAAACAGGCGTCTGGGATTAGTGAATTGGTGTTATGAGGTAGCCGATCGCCACTAAGCGCAACTAAGCGCAGTACAGCAATCGTTCCGGTAGCACTTCCTGTACCTTCAAACGGTTGCGGTGCAAATCGCCATAAACATTGAGATAATCCAATTCAGCAGGGGTTAATTGACCTTTTTGGATACCTGCGATCGCAGCATCTATCTCTTCCCGGCTTTGCCAACCTGCCAAACAGACATCCACGCAGTTTTGGCTCAAAGAATAGCGATACAAATCCGGCACAGAAGGTTGCCAACATCCCGCAGGCAAACCAGCCGGAATATCCCAAAGCGCACCGGAATGAGAACCTGTAGACTTAAAAGTAACTATCCCCGGTCGTTCTGCATCTTGCGTATCCAACTGATTGAAAATCTGACTTTGAGCGGAACGGTGGGCGACATTATGCCTCACCATCACCACATCTAACAGCGGACTATCCAACCACTGCCGAGCCAAAGTGATATCGTGGAACGACGCACCAATATAACGCACAGCACCCATTTTTTTGAGGCGTTCGGAAGTCCCAAACATTCTTTCGATCGTGCGCTGATAAACCGAATTTTTGCCTCTCAAATCAGGAGAAAGCTGCAAACAATCTTGTAAAGCTTGTCCGTCATTAGTGCCGAACCAACCCCAAAACAAAACATCAATATAGTCAATTCCCAGTTCCACAAACTGATCCAACAATGCTGCCATCGCTGCTTCTGGACTTTTGATATAAGTCACCGTCGCCAGCACCACTTTCTCCCGCACTGACGAACGGCGATCGCATAATTTTCGCAGCGCATCAGCCATCGAACTGTAGATATAGTGGTGCAAGTCGCTGGAATAGAAAAAGTAGTTAATTCCTCGATCGAAAGCGTAAAGAGTATCATCGCTAGAAATACCGCCCCCGCCTCCTAATCCCAGACAACTAACAGTTAAATCGGTGCGTCCCAGCTTGCGGTAAAACGGCAAATCAGACGGTGGGAAATTATCAACTACAGAAGCGATCGTATTTGAAGGAGCGATCGCATTTGAAGAAGCGATCGATGGTAAAGCGAGATCGGTTATTTTCATAGTTCTAAAGCTGTATAAATATCTTCAGAATTCGCATTGAGATAGGCACGCTGCCAGTCAATCCCCACTAGCGAGAAGTGCTTAAAAATAGCATTGATTCGCGCTTCTGGTAACTCATCTCCTTTGTGCCAAGCTTCTAATAAGCCATTGGCCACAATTTGGCAGCGGTTCATCCCGAAGCTTTCTTGGGCTGCAAATTTGTAGTCTGGTTCTTCTGCTAGCCCTAAACCAGGCGCTAGCGGTTTGGTAAATAAGGGAATTTCTTTTTTGAAATGTGCTTTATCCTCTGCATATACTGTTTGTAAAACTAGCCTGACTGCTTCATAACTACTTTTTTCAAAGTAGAGAACTCCTGAGTCATAACGCCCGTAATCACCGGGGTTGTATAACACTTTAAAAGTAAAGGGAAGTAAGATAGCATTGAGCCGGTGCGTCAGCTTGCCCATAACTGCAACTGCACCTTCAGGAGTTAAGTTAAAGTAAACGCGCACTGTTTCCAAAGGTTTGTCTGTATCGTAACTTTGCGGCCCGGCGTTCCCAACTGCCATGTAAAATCCGTTTTGAACGAAATTTTTGGGCATCCGAATAGTGACACAATCGCCAATGCCAGCATTTTTTTGATGTGATTGAAGGTGGTATTCTCGATCGATATGTAAAGTTAACCCGCCTTTATTAACAGCTAAACTACCGTCAGTTTCTTGCCTGACTGCAACCCAATCAGGCTCGAAGTAGCCTTCTCCATCATTATTTTCGTGCAATCGATCGTAAAAGGCTAAATCTACTCCGAGAATGGTGTTATTTTCTAAATTTTGATACAGGGATTTGGCATCTGAATTTGCATCTGGTGCAAGGGCATTTTTCAGGGAACCATTATAATGGATACCGTACAGGAAACTGCGAAGTTGCAAGTTGATATATAGATTTTGAACTTCTGCTGGCATTCCTTTAAAGCGGTTGACTACCTCCGCAGGAAGTTCTAACGGTTTGTAATCGGGGTGAAGAATACAGAAATCAGGCTGAATTTGTACTTTGATGATGTCTTGCAGGGTATCTAACAACCTGCTTTCAATAGAATTTGAGTGTTGAATTGGAGGAGAATCAATTAGTTGCATATCGAGTTGCATCGCGAGGGAATATTTTAAGCGGCTTGGTTGAGTTGAGTGTGGCTAGTAGCAGCACTGCCGAAAACAGTTGGCATTGATTGTTCGGGACGGCACAGCAAACTTTTGGCAACTTGGAGCATACAAATTCCGGTATTGCCAAAAGATTTTTGATATTGGATTGTGGCTTGAATTTGTTGAATTAATGCCAACCCAGCAAATTGCACGACTCGCTTTAAGAAATCGGGGCGGTGTTCTACTATTTCTGGGAAGGTATCACAATAAGCTACCGTCATAGCATTAATTGAAGGCTGAATCTGTTCGAGAGGAGTTGCGGCTAATCGCAACGATTCTTCGATCGTGAGTGTCTGACTGATGACTAAACTACTCAACCAAACCAGCAGGTAGCTGGCGATTAAAGTTCCTAAATCAAAGGCGGGATCTCCCCAAGCAGAACGTTCCCAATCAATTAGTCGGACAATGTTTCGATCGGATTGTTGCCAATCTTGGTGAATGAGGATGTTATTGAGTTTTAGATCGTTGTGAGTCAAGCAACAAGGGTTATAAGCTGTAGAAAGCTCTGTTATTGCTTGCGCGAGGCTTTCGTAACGTTGGTAGAGAACGAAGAACTTTAAACCGTCTGCGGGAACTAAACCGAAGATTTCGGGGGTGATTCGTTCTAAACTGCGAATTAAGTTAGGCACCAAACATTTTACTTCATTGTCAGTATCTCGATCGAAGAATTCTTGATAATTTTTACGGTTGAAGGTTGAGCGATGGATGGTAGCGATAATAGTGCCGATCGAGGATGCGATCGCGATCGGGAAAACATTCTCTTTTGCATAGAAATCAGCTAAATCGCGGCAGTCATCTAGGTAGTTGAAAACCAGGATGGAATTTTCCGCATCAAAATGCGACACTACTGGCAATAACGAACGCAAGCTGTCCCGTTCGGGGAATAGCTGTAAAAACTCTTGAATTCGCCATTCGTTGAGAAATTCGCCAGCAGCTTTGCCATCAGAGGCATAGCGTTCCTGCTTGACAAGGTATTTATAACCGTTGGAAAGAGTTACTAACAGGTTAAAGTTTTTAGCGGCAACGGAATCTACATGAAAGAGGTCTGGCTCTGTATCGGTACAGAGCTCTACATCTCTTAAATACTTGGCAACGTTATGGGAACTTAAAAGAAGTGCCATTGTTCAAAAATATGCAAATCAATTTGTGCGATCGGGAAATTTCGTAATTGTCAATATCTTAGACAATCGGAGTAAGTTTATCTCTTAAGTTGAGGCGAGTTTTTAGCTAAAACATTCAAAATTATGTCTGCTAATTTATGCAAATTGTTCAAAAGCTGCTCAATTGAATAAGTAAGGGCGATCGAGCTAGCTAACAGCCAGAGGCGATCGCATTTGAGGACTGAATTTTAGAACTGGAGGGCGATCGCAGTCGATTGTGGGACAATGCAATGACAGAGGCAACCAGCCAGATATTCTGGGACTGCCTGTGAGGTCTAGCGCCCCACTTTTGGAGGAATGCGCCCAGAAGCTGGACTGTTGTAACTCCAACTCAAGCAGTTATGTCTCAAGAGTTAGACACCAGCCCCACTTTCAGCCTCAGCACGGGGGCAAGCAACAGATGCACTGCTACTGCCTTGCTCAGAGACAATGCTGCATCCCCAACTCAGAGCTACCCGCATAAATGTCGGCTGACGACACCAATAAGTTAGTAGCACACTTTAGAGGACGCTCTTCCAGCCACTATGCTTCAGTCGCCCAATTTCCCCCATGACTCCGAGTCAAAAACCTCTGAGCCTCTGTACTGGCCAACAGCTTCCTCTCCAGCGAGGCTGCTGTAAACTCAAAACTTCTGGCTCAATTCCTCCTTTATTGTTCTTCGATAACAAACTAAGATGACCAACCCTTCTCACCAGGGAAATATTCCCCGACTGCCGGAACGTCAAAATTACACCGACGAATTTTGCACCTATCTCATGCTGAATACCAGCAAAAATGCCCAGATTATTGAGTGGCACAACCAGAATCATCTCAGAACCAATTTTAAGTTGTATCAACAACGACACCCAGAATTCGCACAGTTATGTTCCCAGCCAAATCACCGCCAAAATCTAGCACTATTTTGGAGAAAAATAGCAATTAATACGGCATCAATTTCTCAAGAATGGGAACCCAGAAATCGCAAGAGACTAGCCTTAGAACACTTGGCCAGTTACTTTGAAAAAAACTGCTATTATGCAGCTAAAGAAGTCTCGAAAAACTCCCAGGAGCAGCTTTGGGACGAGTATCTCTGCTCTGCTCGCATTTTTATCTACAATCCTGACAATCTGTGCCGCGTGTTACAATCCTATGATTGCGATCGTCAGGCTTCTTTAGATACCTACATTCAAGCTGCCTTGAGCCAAGATATCCGAGATAAAATGTCTGTAGGTAAGTTTTCGCCGTGGCGAATGCTAGTTAAAAAATCCGATAAACTGCTTCGGGAAGCCCTAGAAACTTCTGCGATTCCAGAACCAACAATTACCCAATGTATCTTTGCACGCAAATGTTTTAAACAAGTTTATAGCTTAAACAAAGTTTATAATCCTGCGGTCAGGAAAAGAGGGGATAAATGGCACGAGGCTGATACTGAAGACTTTCGGCAGACCGCTGAATCTTACAATGCAGAAAAGGTCCTCTTGAATGCACCTCACGAAGTCTCCGCTGGCTCAAATATCAATCAAGAGCAAGTGCAAGCTTGGATGAAATTATGTATTCAAGCATTACAAAATTACCAAAATCCCATTAACCATAACATCAACATCCCCTGGGAATCACTTGAGGAAAAAGGCGGTGAAAACTTATCTCAGTCAAATACCGAAGAATCTTTCGATATAGAAGCAGATGAAAATACTGAGAAAAATGGCAGAAAAAGCCAGCAAGTTCACTCTGCTTTTCGCAAACAGATAGAAGAATTTAAACCAGATCAACACAAAACTCTCCTGCTTTATTATGGTTGCGGCATCAAGCAAACACAACTAGAAATTAAAATAGGAATCAGTCAATCTGCCATTTCTCGTCGCCTGAATACTATTAAAACAAAACTCATCAAAACTATGGCTGAAATGTCACAGCCGGAAGTATGGTCCGAAAAATATGTATTGCAATGGCTGCATAAAAACTTCCGCGCTCCCCTGCATTCAGATTTAATTCACGCAGCTTTAGTTGAAGCTGTCAAAAAACTTGAATCTCAAGAGGAAACTGTTTTCCATCTCTACTATGGTCAGCAGTTAAACGTAGAAAGGATTGCGATTATGCTGGGCATAAATAACTTAGAGTTGAATGCCATACTTTCTCGATCTCAGCAGAACTTACAATCCAATTTAATTGCGGAACTTGAAATTTGGCAGCGGGATTGTGTGGACAACTGGTTATTGCGCTTTTATCAATCTCAAGTTCGAGCTGTCTGTCGCAGTCGGAATCTCTCTCTTCAGGCTGAAGATGCCTCCCAAACAGTGGATGTTATCGTTGACGAATGCTTGCAAATTCTAATGGCTAACAACAAAAAAGGAGAATAAAAAATGTTTGAATTCACAAAAATCCAACCCTTTGAGTCTCAAATTTCTGATAGGCTGCGCTTGACTATTGACGAAGTAGACCTAGAGACTGCTTGGCAACAAAATCAACATCACTCTAATCCTATTTCTCGCTACAATGGTTATCTCAATGGCGCTTGTTTAAATGCTTTATTTAACTGGCTTTCTGAATGGCTGGAACCAGAGAACCCTCAACCTTTAGTCTGGCACGGTCAGGATCTTGCTAGTATTTGGGAAGTAGTCAACGGCACAGCTATTCAGATTGGTGATAGCAGACTGGTGTTTATTCCCAGTGACGAGTCAGATGTAGAAGAAATTTGTGTGCCGCAGGAATGGGTTGATATTCCTAGTTGGGCTGGTGATTATTATGTGGCTGTGCAGGTGAATTTGGATGGGGATGATGACGATCGCTGTTGGCTGGAAGTCTGCGGGTTTGCGACTCATCAGCAACTGAAGCATCAAGGCAGATACAGTGCGGGCGATCGCACTTATTCTTTAGCCATAGATGAGTTGACCGCATCTCTGACTGTCATGCAAATTACTCTAGGATTAAACTTGCAAGCAGAAGTTGCTCCCGTGCTTAATTTATCAGAGATGGAGGCGGCGAAATTATTACAGCTTTTGAGCGATTCCTCGCTATATTCTCCCCGACTGAAAGTATCCTTTGAACAGTGGGCCGCTTTCTTGGCAAATGACAAATATCGGCAATTATTGTATCACAATCGTGTAGCAAATTTTGTGCCAGTTGTCGCGAGTCCAACTCCAGCACTTTTACTTCAGCGCATGAAGAATTATCTCCAAGATGGCTGGAAGACAGGTGAGCAAATGTTTACAGAGATGTTGGGAAATGTAGACCAGAGTTTAGTTAATGGGAGGGTAGGAGCTTTGTCCTATAGGGACGGTAACTTTAAGAGTCACAATACCATTCCCACATTGATTGAAATTTCACAGAATAAGCGCAATCCCCAGAATCAATTGCAGGCGATTAAATTATTAGGTGGCCTCGAACCAGGAAATAAAGAAGCGATCGCCACCCTGACTCACCTGCTGGAAACGACTGAAAATGACGCCTTGCGCCGCGAAGCATCCGTGAGTTTGGGGAAAATTGATCCGAGTAATGAGAGTGCGGGTGTCGGCATTGGTAAGACTATTAATTTAGGGATGCGCCTTGATAGCGATCAACTTCGGCTTGTGCTGACTCTCACCCCCGAAGAAACTGATAAAATCAAGGTTCATCTGCTATTACGTCCTGAGCGATCGCCAATTCTGCCACCAAATCTGCAACTTACTATCCTAGATGAAGATGACGAAGTTTTCTTTGAAGAACAAACGGATGCTGCTGACAATCTAATTGAATATGAATTTACGGCGGCGATCGACGATTATTTCCAGGTTAAAATAGCAGTGAACGGAGTGAGCCTCAAAGAACCTTTTACTATTTAAATCAACCATCATTACCAGCCGACCAAAACCTATGATCAAGTCAATCGTCTTAGATATCAAAACAGAGAGCAAACAGCCTTATTCTGTCAGTCTTCAAGTTGATAGTATATCCTATTCTATTTCTGGGTCGTTGCCACCAGCTACAGATGTGCTGAAAGCATCTGAAAATTTACGCTTAGCTCGCGAAAAAGCAGGTTGTGGTTCTTACCGCAAATTAGAACAGAGCAAAAAGGGGCAAATTACCAAAATTTCCGTTAAAGATTCAGCTAAGTCTGTGGAAACAAGTATGAATACTTGGTTGAATTCAGGAGATAAAAGATTTCAGCCTGTCCGGGATAAGCTCTTACAAGTCTTGAGCGCTGAGGGAGAAAATGTCAGATTAATCATTCAAACAGATGATATCGCTCTTTGGGAATTCCCTTGGCATTTGTGGGATGTTTTACATGATGCTGAAATCGAGCCAATTCTGAGCAAAGTCAACCATAAAGAACCCCATAAATACCAAGGCAAGAAAAATCAAAACAAGGTCAGAATTCTGGTTATCATGGGAGAAGATACAGGGATCAATATTAAGGCAGATTTGAAGCTTTTGACCGAAAAGCTTCACCAAATATCTGCCTACATTAAACCTCTGATAGCTACTTCCAACAGCGAGCTCAATGATGAGTTATGGCGACAGCATTGGGATATTTTATTCTTTGCTGGTCATAGTTCGAGCAATGCTGATTACACCGAGGGTAAACTTGCCCTCAGTGAAGCCGAAAGCATAACAATTAAAAACTTAAAGTATGGTTTAGAAAATGCTATTCAGCATGGTTTAAAATTAGCGATTTTCAATTCTTGTGACGGCATGGGATTAGTGCAGGAACTCGCTTCTCTACAAATTCCAGCAGTTATCGCCATGCGAGAGCGAGTCCCTGATGAAGTAGCTCAAAAGTTTTTGGAGTATTTGTTGGAGGCATTTGCTGTAGAAAATAAGCCTTTGGATAAATCAGTTGGGAAAGCGCGGAAAAAACTGGATCGATTTGAGGTTAACTATCCTGGTGCTAGCTGGTTGCCGATGATTTATGAGTCTCCGGGTGTTGAGGCTCTAACTTGGATTGAGTTGTTGAGGGGAAATGAGGAAGAGCGCAAACGCTTTTCTATTTGGCGCAATCTTCAGACTGCGTTGATGGCAAGTGCGATCGCCACCGGTGCGATCATGGGAGTGCGATCGCTACAATTCCTCGAACCTCTGGAATTACCTGCTTACGATTATTTAATGCGACAGCGCCAAGCTGAGGCGATCGATCCCCGTATCACAGTAGTTGAAATCAATCAACAAGAAGTTGATAAGTATGGTGGCTATCCGATCAAAGAATCCGCTTTAGCAGAAATCGTCAAAAAAGTAGAAAAATATAAACCAGCAGCCTTTGGGCTCGATATATCTCGCAATCAACCTAGAATCAAGGATGATATGGATATCACAGCCCGTAAAGATTGGATCGAAATTTTTAAAAGAAATAAAAACTTTTATACCGTTTGTTCCTACCAATCGTCCGCGGCAGATTATGCTCCGCTTCCTGAGTTTTCCCCGAAACAATTAACCGGTCAAGTAGGATTTGTAGATATTTTTGATAATAACATTCAAGACAATAAACATCAGACAGTCCGTCGCCAAGTCTTATCCTATGAACCCAATTATTTGCCTAAATCTTCTAAATGTATTACACCCTACAGCTTCAGTTTTTTATTAGCATTTTCATTATTATCATCCCAGAAAATTGAACCATTACAAGTTAATCAAACTACAAAAAATTGGGAATTGGGCGGAGTAACTTTTAATCGTTTAGCCTCACACACAGGAGGTTATCAAAGCCTCGATGGCAAGAGTAGCCAAATTCTCCTCAACTACCGCGCCAATCCTAGACCAGCAAAAATAGTTTCACTGACAGATATTTTAGAGGGAAAAGTCAGCGAAAATGCAATCAAAGATCGGGTAGTCATCGTCGGCTATACTGCGGAAGTAGCTAGAGATGATTTTGATACTCCCTATGGCCAAATGCCAGGAGTATGGATTCATACCCACATGACAAGTCAAATTCTTAGCGCCGTGATGGATAACCCAAAACGACCTTTGTTAGGGGTGCTACCACAGTGGGGTAATCTGCAATGGGGCGATGCAGTATTTGTTTGGCTATGGGCGTTTACTGGCGGAGTGTTGGTGATATATGTTCGCCCCCGGCTGCACTTGACAATAGTCACTTGTGTTGCTAGCGTGCTGTTATATTACATTTGTCTTGAGATGCTTAACCAGGGCAGATGGATGCCTTTAGTTCCCTCAGCCTTAGCTTTAGTAGCGACTGGCAGTGGATTAGTCATCCATAAAATATCTCAAAATCGACAGCCGGAATAAGCATTTTAGACAAAAACACAACAACTAAATCCAAATGCCTCGGCTATATTTCCAACTAGCTTTTGCTATCATTATTGCGCTGGCAATTATCATGATTTCTCCTATCTCTTTACAAACCTACAGTGCAATTTTTTTGAGCCAATCCCCCCCACCACCTCCTCAAACACCGCCACCGCCACCGCCACGAGATAATCAACCAAGAACCGGAACCGGACTTGACCCCACTAATCCCAACTGTAAAAAGACAAGTAAGTCAATTACCGCTCTTGTACCTATTAAGAATCCGGTCTTCACGACTTCTGAATATCCAACTTTTTTGTTCTATATTCCCTACAATCCTGAAGATATAAACTCAGTCGAGTTTTCTCTGCAAACAGCAGATGGGAAAAAGAGAATTTATAAAGCTGCGGTCACTTTGCCAAAAACACCAGGAATTATTAGTGTTAGCCTGCAAAAATCTCCAAACTATGCTCTTGAACTGAATAAGTATTACCTTTGGTACTTCAAATTAAATTGTGAACCTTATACGCGATCTACGACTGACTTGTCGGTGAATGGGTTTGTCGCGCGAGTACCACTCACATCTGAACGCCAACAGCAAATCAATACAGCAACACCTGATATTTGGTATGATTCCGTCGCCAGTTTAGCTCAGCGTTTGCTGGCAAATCCTCAAGATGAAAAATTAAAAATTCAATGGATTAAGTTATTAGAATCTGCTGGATATAGAGCTCTGGCTGAAGAACCTTTAGTTGGTGCTGTGCAACTATTGGAAAAATAACTCACTAGGCTTGAGTTAATGGGGTTGTCTTACTTTTTTATAGGTTTTGTCTTCTGGATTGTCTTCTTTAATCCTATGGAGTTACAGCCAATTGCCAACGATAATATAAGGTGCCCAAAAATAGGGTTCTTTTCCTGTTTCAAAGTACGCTTTTTGAGCAATATGAAGTGCTTTCGCCCTTGTCATTCCCGGTTTACGCAACTCTTCATAGAATCGCACTATAATTTTTGTGTTGGCGGCATCTTCTGCTACCCACAAACTTGAAACGGTACTGCGGGCACCTGCCCGTATAGCTACCCCCGATAGTCCTAAGACTGCTCTATCATCCCCTTTTGCTGTTTTGCAAGCACTGAGTACCAGTAACTCGATCGCTCGAACATCCTTTTTATTACCCCTCTTAATCAATTTATCCAAATCTTGACTTTTGAGCAAGCTTCCAAAAGCAACAATAAAAGTTTTTTCGGGATCGGAGCTAAACTGACCATGTGTTTTGATATGCAGAATAGGGATATTAGCCAAGGCCAACTCTTGTTGAAGGTTGGTTAGAGTAAACTCTTCATTCAAAAATCTTTTGCTGGTTGCTACAATTTTTCCGATTCCATCCAATTCTTCTAGTAATTTTTCGATTTTTGCAAAATCTTGACCTTCTAGTGTCTGGGGTTGATCTACACCTCCTAGCAAAACTTTTAACTTGCTTGATTTTACTTGATTCCAAGGTTTAGGTTCGAGAAGCTGTAAACCCGGAACTAGAGCAAGAGCATAATTTTTTTCCATTAGATACTTATCTGAGCGCTTATCGTAAAGAGCTCCCATTGGGATCACCTGCAGGGGCCTGTCTAAGATAAATACTAATGTTTCTACATTTTTAGCATTTTCAACCAATGATTCTACTGGTTCTATCAACCATTTGTACAGTTTTTCTGATTCTGCTACGACTTCGGGAGTGCTACTTTTGTCAACTAAATATTTTTGTAGATTTTGGATTGTTTTTTTTACGAGTGTCTCCGGCTGGTAGGTTTGCCGATATTCTAAGGATGTTTTGCCTGGTAATTTCAGGATAATTGCTAAACGATCTTTTAAAATAATTGCATGGATAACTGCCGCCGTTGGATCGTATTTGTCAGCAATTCGATCTATCTCTTCTGACTTATTCACCACGACGCAAGCATCGCGAAAAAAGTTATCCAATTCAGCAACCTGAAGTGCTTCAATTACACTGCGAGCTTGTTTCAAATTCTCTTGACTAGGCTGATTATCCTGCAACAACAAGTCAACTAATTCGCGATAAACAGGTTCTACCCGATCGCGAAAATCGAATTGTCCATCCCGACTAATTGGCACTAGATCGTTGCGTAGCGACTGTAACGTATTAAATGCAGCCGTATAAGCTGCGATCGCACCGTCCACATCCTTCGCCCCATTCCAACGAATCCGCCCCAATTGCGACTGCCACTCATAGGCAAGATCCGGCGCATTTAACTGAACATTCTGCGACAACAACAAAGCTTGTTCCGTGCACTGTTGAGCCTCTAGCCACTGCTGATTTTTTTCATACACGGTACCCAAATTGCCCAAAGCATAGGCTGTTGCCCTAAAATCGCCCAAATCCCTAGCCAATGCGATCGCCTTTGCACCCAATTTGCCAACTTCTCCCCATCCCCAAGACACAGACTCAATATTTCCCAGTACACTTGCAGCCACAATTGCAGAATTTGGCAAACAGTAATTCAATATTTTATCTGAATTTACGTTAGACGAATTTGAAACATTATTAGGAGTTTTTAGTTGATTCTTGAACTTAACTAAACTATTCATCAAGCTAACTTCCGCATAAACTAGCTTGTGACTTGGCGGCAACTTATTTAATTCAGACAAAATTTCTAACCGCAATTGTTGGATTTCCTTTGGATTTGCCGCCAATCCAATTTTAAAATCAACTAAAAGACTTAATAAATTCAGTTGTGCCTGGACTTTTACAAAAGAATTCTTTGCAGCCACTTTCGCCGATTTTTTATAGGAATCTATAGCAGTTTGGTAGTATTTTTCAGACTGATCCAACTCGGACAAGAATTTGTTTCTATTTCCTATAGACTTGTAAGTATCACCTAAACTTAGTAAGATTAAAGCCTGTTCTTGAGGATATGCTTGTTGAGTAACAACTCGATCTACTTCTTCCAGCAACTCTTTTGACTCTTTCAAATAGCCAAGCTGTCTCAACACATCACCAAGGAGACGCGCCCCCGTAATTTGGATATTTTTAAAAGTCGAATTTGATGGCTTTTTGACACTTTCTTTGATTGTTACTAATTTTTCAGTAATTAACTGCTGACAATCCTGACTTGGAATGGTGAAGTTTTCTAGATTGTTTGATTCTACAACTGGGATAATTGCTTGGCAAGCTTGCTGATATAAACCTAATGCTTGCAGGGTTTTAATTTGAGCAATTAGGCTGCGTTTCCATCCTAAATTATCCTTTAATTTCACATAAATATTCGTTGCTTGCTTCCCTGTTTGCAAAGCAAGAGTGATTTGTCCCTGTTCCCATTGCCCATTAGATTGAATATCGAGGATTTGAGCGATCACCTTTAATTCCCCTGGCGACTTTACCCCAGTTTCCTCCGGTAACAAACTCCGACTCAGGCCGATCGCACTATTAGCCTCTTTCCAATCCCCCAACTGTTGATATGTCAACGAAAGATTACTCAGGGCGATCGCCTGATTCAACCAATCCCCCCCCACCTCAAAACCCGCAACAGCTTGCCGCCAATGCTTCGCAGCCTCTGGGAAATCCCCTGCGGCATAACTGGTTCTAGCCAAATCTTCCCAGGCTTGGGGTGATCGCGACTGATTGCCAATCCCTAATTTTCCAGAAATTACTGAAAATTCATCCCCTTTTTCCCAACTAATTAGAGAATGTGATACCCCACTTTTTTCCAAATTCAATCCCGATTGAGCCTTGACATTGGCAGCAAACAATGATAACAATACTGCCACAAATAAGATAGTAAATAGCCTCAGACTTCGCCCCCACGTCAGACTTGCTGGTTTCAAAAAGAGAACCTGGATAGAACGGAAAAATGTAAACCTTTTTCTTGCCATGTTGTCCCCCTCGAATTCACATCAACTAAAGGAATACCCCAATAAAAATTGGCCGACATACTATCACCCAATTCCCACCGCAAACCCGTACCAACCGAGAGCAATAATTGACGCTCTAAGCTATCTCTACCTGAACTATTCCAAACAGTACCAGCATCAACAAAAGGAGTAATTTGTAAAACCCCTAACCCTCGATCGGACCTACCAAAAATCGGAAACCTAAGCTCCGCCGATGCTGAAATTCCATTATCAGCCAACAGAATATCCTGCCGATAACCTCTGACACTATTCCCACCTCCAATCCCAAATTGTTCTAGAGGTAAAAGTGTCCTATTCGCCAATTGTATATCAGTTTTTGCCAATACAAAAGTGTCTCTTTTCAAGCGGCGAATCCATTGTCCCTGACCCCGCCAGGCCAAAAATCGGCTATCAGGAGCCTCGCTATTAACAGTAGCATTAAACGCTCCTAATCCCAAACTAAATTGAGAGCGCAAAGCCAATAATTCATCATTGTTCCGCACAGTCCAATCTTGAAAAAACCTGATTGCTGATATTCCCGTGCGCCCTTTGGCATCCGCACCCGCAGACAGGGGAAAATCTTCCCCTAAAATGGAAGTGCCACTTTCTCGCCTAGTTGCTGTCACTCCTACGGCTAATTCTTGTCGGGGATTTCTCAATATAGGTTGGCGCAAAGTTAGATCAAAGTATTGGGCTGCTGCTCTTATATCAACTTTTTCAAAAGGTTCTTCAATGACACGATTGGCAGTAACACCGGCTGACAAATTAATTGTGCCATTGTTAGGATTTAAGGGCAGTGTATAGCTGAGGTCAAAAGCATTGCTGCCGTCCGTATTGGTGTAAGCTAGACTTAAACCATCTCCTTTTCCTAATAAGTTGGCTTCGGTTAGTTGTAATTGACGGCGGAAACTGCCGATGCTGGGAGCCCGTCGATTATCTAGTAGCAATGCAGCACTAAAGGTTTTTCCCTCCTCGAATTTAACTTCTAGGGCACTTCTGTATAACTGGGAACCGGGTATTAATTCAGCAGAAATACTTTTAATTAAGGGATCGAGTTGGAGCAACCGCAGGGCATCTAAGAGACGAGATGTTTGTAGGGGCTGGGAGGCGATCGCCAAACGGCTGCATATATAATTGAAATTGAGTCGCTGTTTTCCCGTCCGCCTCCTGACTCGAATTGATTCTAAGCCACCTTCGACTATTTTAATGATAACTTCCCCAGCAGCGCCTCGGTTTTGTAACCTTTGATTTGGTTCTTCGCTAGTGGTGGGAAGGTAGGCAAAAGAATTTATATATCCTTTCTCATTATAGAATTTTGTTACTTCTGAAATAATTTGCTGCAATTGGGCAAATGTGATTCGGTTAGTATTGCTATCTAATTTGAGGATTTTCTTGATAATTTCTTGTTCTAGGGTTTTTTGACTGAAAACTGTATTGCCAATGAAGCGGAAGTTAGTAACGGAGATTGCTTCGATTACTTCATTGGTTTTGTTATCTTCTGGTGTTTGGGTTGTGGGAGATTGGGGTTCGACCGATCGCGCGATCGGACATTCATAAACCTCACTGGTATCGGAATTAGGTTCAGTTTCCCCTTGTTGTAAGCTAGGAGATGGTTCAGGCTGGGGTAGGTTTGGCTCGGAAGGGGCTGTTTGCGGTGCTAAAGGTTCTGAGAGGCTAGGAGTTTGAGTTTCGATCGGTGTTTGTGCTGTGAAGTCTACTGGAAATAAGGGAACGGTTTGTGCTTTCAGTGGCAAAAGCGTCCAATTACTAGCTAATACTCCCACAGCTATTTGTAGGAGGAAATCGCCCTTTTTTTTATTTCCTTTATTGGCCATAGCAACCACCGATAGGTTGAACGGGGCTTTGGGGGGTAACAGTAGCAGGATTAGCAGTAAAAATCACTTCTCCTTTGCTGTTAATTGCCCAACCTTGAGCCGATAGGACGGGTCGGTTAGGGGCTCCGACTTGTTGGGGTGGAGCAGTTCTGGTTCGTTGTTGTACAGGGGCTACAGCATCGGCTAAACCGACAGCGGTGGAGCCATTACCGGGAGTTTCTGCTGGATTTGCTGGCAAGCCGCGGCCAATTCTGGTGAAGGTTTTGTCGGTTCCTGACTGTCGTTGATTTGGGCAAATTTGGGCGATCGCATCTGGATTCGCGATCGTCCTTGGTAATTGAATCACGCCTTGGGTGGGGTCAATATCCGGTGTGTTGAGGAGAACTTGGCCGTCCAGTTCAGGGCCTCGCAAGGACGTGGCGGTGATGTCGCTGGTGAGGTTGGATGCGGGATCTGTTGCGCGGCGCGATCGGGCACCGAAGATTCCTTCTGGGGCAGTAATTTCAACACGGCCAGCTTCGCGGTTGACTGCATTGGCGGTGATGTCACTATTAGTGCCAGCAATTAAGGCTCTGGTATCAATCCTGATATTGCCACCTATGGCATCGCCAGTGGCTGTAACCGTAATATTGCTGTTGTTACGCATTTGTAAGAAGTTGGGAACTTGGAGGTTGATATTGCCGGAGTCACCGGATCTAGTTTCTGCGGTAATGGTTCCTCTGTCTAGTCGGATGTCACTGGCTGTTACCTCCAGGTTGCCGGCAGAGCCCATACCTCTACTCCCATCCACAGCAACACTTGCCCCATCCCTTACCCTCAGCAGTCCCGTATTTATCATTACACTCCCTGCTTCTCCGCTGCCCGTTGTTACTGCGGTCAAACGGCTGGGCAAGCGCCCGTCCGCGCTGACTAAGGGAGAAACCTCTGCTGGCACAATGCCGGAAGTTCCAGTCACTTCAATAGACTCTGAGGCATTGACTGCAAGAGAACCTCCCTTTCCACCTGCAAAAGTATCTGCTGATATCGCGGCTCCATCCCGAACCATTAACTGCTTCGTTGTTACTGTTAGGTTATCTGCATTACCAGCATCAGAGTCCGTTGCTCTCCCTGTGGACTGGGTGAACAAACCGCTGGGAGTTCCATCTATACCTGTGCCAGCGAGTTCGACAGATTCTCGGGCGTTTACAGTTAAAGTCCCTGCTTGCCCACTGCCTTGAGTTGTCGCTAGTACCTGACCGCCATTTTGAGCTATTAAGCGTTCTGTTGCGATACTGATATTGCCACCGCGTCCATTACTTGAAGTGAGAGCCGATACTCCAGCCTGATCTTGAATAATCAACTGCTCGGACGCTTGAATGAGTATATTGCCTGCATTCCCCGTGCCATTGGTGCTAGATGAAATTTCACCTCCATCTCGCAAAATTAACTCTCTGGTGGAAATGGTTAAGTCTTGTGAATTGCCAGAAGAACCAGGTTCAGCCTGAGTTAACAAGGCACTAGGACTTTCACCGTTTGCCGATCGGCCAATTACTTCTACAGACTGGGAAGCCGTGACAGTTAATATTCCTCCTGAACCCTCAGAGAAAGTATTTGAGCCTATCTGTGCCCCCTCTCGCAGAATTAATCGACCAGTGGCGATCGTCAAATCTCCTGCATTTCCCGTTGCTGGCAAAGTTTGCCCTTCTTGTATATCAACTTGAGCAAAAAAACCGCTGGGCACGCCATCAGGATTAGTTCCACTCAGTTCTATGGAATCTGTCGCTGTGACGGATAAATTGCCCCCTCGACCAGAACCGTAGGTTGTTGTATCTACATAACCGCCACCTTCAGCGATGAACTGTGCTGCTTGGATAGAGACTGTACCTCCGTCTTGGCTTCCGAAAGTCTGAGAGATAATTCCTGAGTCCTCCGTCAGCACCACCCGCCGTCCCTGTACTTGAATAGTGCCGCCACCTTCACCGCTAGCATCTATATCACTAGCGTTTACAGCCGCGCCCTGTGATAGTTGAATATCTTGGAAGTTCTGGACACCTGCATATCCCAAAGCGAAACCTGAGTCATTGAAAGTCAAGCTAACTAAACTGTTAGCACCGACACTGCCAAGTTCAATTCTGCCTCCCGGTGCTGTCAAAAAGCCACCGGGAAGCACTACGTCGCCGCCCACTAGCGCTAAAATTTGACCAGGTGAAACTTCTAAACCTACGGGCTGCTCATTTCCTTGGCCGCTGTCTTCAAAAGCAGAAACCGCCACAGATTGATTGACAATTTTACCGGGATTCGAGCCAAATTGCAAGCTAGTGGGAATGCTGATAGTTAGCAGAGGATTTGCTTGGGGATTGGTGGCACTGAATGAGGTGCCGTCAGCGAAATTGATGCTATTGGCTGTAGTGCCTAGAAACGAGCCACCGATATTCAGGCTGGCATTCGGGCCAAAAATAATGCCGTTGGGGTTGAGGAGAAATAGGTTAGCGTTGCCGTTGGCTTGAATTAAACCATCAATGTTAGAAATTGACCCGCCTGTGACGCGAGTGAAGATACTTTGAATCGTATCAGCGTTGTTGAAAAACGCTCTGCCACCGGTGGGGACGGAAAATTCTCGAAAACTATGGAACAGGTTGCGATCGGCTTCTGTGCCGCCTTCAATGGTTAAGGTGTTGCCGTCAGGGGTGACTGTGGAATTGTTGGGTAGAGTGGCATCGGGGACAATTTGGGCCGTTACCAAAGTTGGAAAGCCACAAAGGTAAAATAGAATACAGAATATTTTTGCTTTTGTTTTATGGCTCACGAGGAAGGAAGATATAAAAGGGTTATGAGTCAAAATGTTGAGCTAATCTTACAAGATAATGAGCTGAGGATGTAACCATCACCCGATTAATTGTAGGAAAATGGCACGGCGCCGTACCCTGACTGTCGGTAACGGGTAAAATCAACCGGATTGGATGATGAAATTGCCCGATCGTGCGATCGGATATAACCGTGGTTGCATATTATTTAACCAATCTTATATTTAATTAGAACAGCATCAGTAGAACCTGCATAGGGTTGACCTTCCAAAGAACCACTAACACTACCAGTTATATAGATGTTATCAGCATTATCAATGACTAGCTTGTATGTATCATCGTTACCAGCGGTACCTAGCTGTTGGCTCCACGAAACAACTCCGCTGCTATCCAACTTGGTTACAAAAATATCATAATTTCCTGCATTGGTACTACCTTCTAAAGAACCTTTAGTCATGCCAGCAACATATATATTCCCATTTTTATCTAAGCTGATTCCGAGGGTATTTTCATCGCCAACCGTTCCAAACTGATTAGCCCAAAGCTGAGTGCCGTTGGTATCATACTTAACTAAAAAGTTATCTGATCCACCGCTATTGTTATTACCATTTAAGTTGCCTCTAGTATTCCCAGTGACATAAAGATTGCCATCATTGCCAATAGTTACTCCATAGGCTGAATCCGAGGCTGCTGTACCAAATTGACGAATCCAAACCTGATTACCATTAGTGTCATATTTAGTAATGAAGGCATCTCTTCCATTTTCAATTGTTTCATCAGTATGTCCTACAATGTAGCTATTGCCCGCATTATCAGTAGTTACTGCGCGCGCATTTTGGTCTTGCGGTGTGCCAAAATCTTTAACCCAAACCTGATTGCCATTAGTGTCATATTTAGCGATGAAGGCATCTTGATGAGGTACGTTTGACCATGCTTTTGTAGGATCGAAGGAACCCCAAGTATTACCCGCAACATAGATGTTACCTGCATTATCACTACCCACTCCCGTAGCGTAGTCGGCCAAATCCGCAAAGGTATCTTGACTACTGAATACTTTCTGCCAGATTTCATTACCATTACTGTCATACTTATAGATATAAGCATCACGATCCGAATCAGAAGAGCTATTAGTGTATCCAACAATATAAACATTATTGGCTGCGTCAATCTTTACTCCTGACGCAAAATCCGTTGCCGGATTATCTAAAAATTTCTGCCAAAGTTTGTTGCCATTACTATCATACTTGGTGAATAAAGTATCCCAATTACCGGTAGTTGTATCGCCATCCCCAGTGAAACCAACCATATAAATATTTCCTGCACTATCAGTAGCAATATCCCTACCAATCTCTTGAAGGGAAGTACCAAACTGGCGTACCCACTCAAGCTTGGGATCTGAATTTTCTTTGACTTCAAGGATCTGAGAAAACTCCGAAGTGTTATTCTCAGGATCAGTGGCAGTAGCAGTAATAAATTGACCTAGGGGCACAACTAACGGTAAATTAATGGCGACAGTCGCATTACCACTGCTATCTGTCGTCACATTCTGGAATCCAAGGAACTTCCCTCCTTCTCCATAACCACCACTGCCAAAACCAGAGTCATCTAAACCCGTGTTAGAAAAGAATTCTATTCTGAGTGTAGTATTGGGAGTGCTATTTATCTTTCCTTTAATAGTGGTATTCCCATTACTAGAAATAGCGGAAGTCAATTCAGGGAAATTCTGTAAGTTGTTAATGCCTGTGTCGCCATCTCCTAAATCATTCACAGTCAATCCATTATCTCCAAAACCGATGCCCAAGAGATCATTGCCGGAGATGGAATTAGATAAAATAGCATTGCCAGTTGAAACATCGCCGTTAATAAAGACACCATTTTTACCGTTACCGAATATCAAGTTGCCTGCCTCAATCGTTGTCCCGCCAACTATGTTATTACTGGCGTTCAAAATAGCAACACCATTATTTGTATTGCCCAAATCTTTCGTGCCAGTAACATCGCTACCGATATAGTTGCCTTGAATCAGGTTGTTATTAGCATTTGACTCGTTAATGTAAATGCCAACATTATCATTGCCCGATATGATATTGCGTGCTTTAACAGTTTTGCCACCAATAATATTATTAGGTGTCCAAACTGAAATGCCACTATAGCGGTTGCCCAAATCTTGAGTACCAGTTACATCAGTACCAAGGAAGTTGCCTTCAATGATGTTGCCACCATTATCAATCAATCGGATAGCATCAACACCAAAACGATTGATGGTTAATCCTCTGACTGTACTGTTGCCAGCAGAAATATATAAACCATCCACTGATACATTACTGCCATCTAATTCAATCACGGGTCGATTTGAAAATCCCGGCTGAGTTGTTCCATCAATAATCGCTGAATCGGTAATCTGTGGCAGTGGTGATAGTGGTCGAATGGTAAAAGCGTTGGTGCTGGTGTTGTAGCCGGGATCGGTAGGAGGAATCTTGAAAATAACTGTATCCTTGCCAGGAGTGCTATTAGCCCAAGTCAAAACCGCCCGTAAACTACCTGGCCCGCTGTCTTTTGTATTGGTAACAACATTGGGAGACTCGTCTAGTTCTAATCCATAAAGATTGAGCTTCCAACTCTTCCAATCTCCTTTCAATTCGTTGCCATTTTTATCAACAACCTGCAACTTCCATTCACCCTTTGATAACTCGCCCCAGTGTCGGATAGAGATAAACTTCCACTGATCAGAATCTGGTTCTATTTTATCGCTATTGTTGGAATTGGGGATTTCAGGTATGGTATTTGCTAACACCGATTCAGTACCATCTGGCGAAATTAGTTTCACCGTGAAGTCGCCCCAGTCTGGATGATTGGCGTCAAAAATTACTTCTGCTTTTTCAACAATAATATTCTGAGAAATCGTAGTCTTCGCTTCTATTCCCGCTGTGCTGCCATCAGGAATAGTTTGAATCACATTCTGCAAGTCAGAAGTCACTAAAACTTGATTTCCGACTGGTGTCCAATTAACAGCAGCATTCACTGCAGCGGCGGCATCAATCGCCCCAAAGCCATATTCATAACTCACCCAAAGTCCTGCTTTATTCTGCTCCCATTTTGGTTTCCCTTCCGCATCCTTGCCATTGGGATCATTTTTCTGAGCCGTCTTAGCCAGAATGTGTTCCTTATCGCGCATGGTTAGTTTAGGGTTAGCCTCTAGCATCAAAGCAATAACTCCAGAAACTAAAGGCGCCGACGCAGAAGTTCCACCAAAATCGTTAGCATAGCGAGACCCACTTTCAAAAATATCTGTTGTTGTAATCCCTTGTGAGTTATTGGGATCGCCATTGTCGGAGGAGGCTGAAATGAAAATTGCTGAGCCGGGTGTACTATATGTGGCGTGATTCCCTGCTTTGTCGATCGCTCCTACGGCGATCGCATTACGGGAACTCGCAAAACTATTATAATTGACATTCCCGTAGGAATTTCCTTCATTGCCGCCAGCAAATACATAAGTATTCCCCAGCCCATTTCGACCTTTGGCAACTCCACTTTCAAGCGCTTTCAAGGCTAAGGGTTGCCGACTCATGTATTCAGGACCCCAACTGTTATTAAAAATATCGATCGACTGGTTACGGTTCGATTGTCCTGGTTGTATCTGAGTATCAAACAAAGCATCAGCTACCTGCTTCCCGAGTGGATCAACCTTGTAATTAAGCGGATCGGTGTTACCAAATAGTCGTATTCCTGCTAATTTCGCTTCAGGAGCTACGCCAACTATACCTTTGCCGTTTTCACTGGCTACTGCAATTCCAGCTACTGCCGTTCCGTGAGGATTAGCAGTATTAATTTGTAAGGTCCAGCGTTTCAAAAGTTCTTGGCTAAGCTGGCGCATTTCGTCCGCATCATACTCATCTGGGTTGGGATTTTTAATTTCTAATTCCCAATTTCCACCCGCATAACTCCCATAAAATTGACCTTGATTCAGGTTGAAGCTTTGGGAGCTATTTCCAGTTAAATCAAGCTTGACCTTTTGTGCAAACTTCAAATCATCCCTACCAGGCCACCATAACCTTGCCCCAAAAGAAGCACGTCGATATAAAACATTGAATTCAGATTGGTCGGGACTTGACAGGAATACCTGTAACTCTTCTGGTTTGGGTAAATTAGGTGGTAGAGATTGACTGAAATCGAAGTTAGCTTGAACCTCTTTTACCATTCCTGTTAAATTTACAGGAAGAGAGAAGTTGATGCTATTCCAACTATTAACTTTGGGTTGGGAAAGATCAGCTATAAAGCTAGTTCTGGATGTGGGAGAGGGATCGCTATCTTTATCAGTAAAATCCCAACTTACATTAGGACTGTACCGACTTGTTAAATCTGGGTGCCTGTATTCCAAACCATCATCAACAATAGCAATAGTCGCGCCTCTCCCCCGCACTGCTTGAGAAGTTGCAGGATTAATTACATCCCAAGCTGCGGGGACATTTGCATTATTTAAATTCCACTGTTCGTTGTACAAAGTGTCCTGCGGTTGGTACAACAAATTTAATTGGACAGGCACCTGCGGGTAAGCATATTCTACTCCTGGCAGTGTTGTTAGCTGATTCGCCACATCTTTAACATCTATTCCTTCGGGAAATTTCCAGATAAATGTGTTAGGAATGTGGCCCGTTTCTCCCTGGTCGATCGCACCCATACTAGCGGCTAACTGCTGTGAAGACTGTCCAGGCGTTACCCAAACAACCCATTCCTTTGTTTCAGCTAAAGCTTCAGGTGGGTAGCTGTCGAGATTTGCAGCACCGACGATCGCCAATCTGACTTCATCAGACAACCCCTCTGGACCCGGATCGCTAATTAAAGCAAATTTTTCACTCGCTACTGGACTAGCACTACCTGCTTTGTCATAAGCGATCGCCGACAATTGATAACGACCCGGTTCTAAACTGCTCAAATTATCACTAAAGTTGAATCGGCCAAACCCATCGCTGTCACTGATAAACTCAGTAACATCTTTAGCGATTTCAATTTTCTCACCACTTTCTTTTTGAAACCAGAAATCGATTTTAGCAATATCGCTGACTCCTTCAGTATCAAAAACCTTAGCGCCACTAAAGCTAATTTTTTCACCCTTGGTATATAGAGGTAAAATTCTAAATTGTAAATCGCCTGGTGCACTATTGATCAACAAATTGCGTACCACTTCATTGCTGGCTGCGCCTGCTTGATCGTAGGCGATCGCCTTCAACTGGTATTTACCTGCAGCCAATCCATCCAAAGTATAATTAAAAGTTGCCCAACGATTGTCTAAACTGTCTGACGTAAAAGTAGTAGCGTCCCTAATATCTGTCCATTCTCCCCCCTCTTTTTGCAACCAGAAATCTACTTTTGCTAAGTTATTGGCTCCATTTGTATCAAAAATTTTGGCATTTGTTAACTGAATTGCCTCGTTTGGTTGATAAGTAGTTAGTAGGCTAAATTGCAAATTTTCTGGAGATTGGTTAATCGGAGTCGGAATTGGTGTTGGCGTTGGCGTTGGAGTAGGTGTTGGAGTAACTGTAGCCTCCTTGACAGTAAAGCTTTTGAGTATCGTTTCGCTGGTAGCGCCTTCTAGGTCGTAGGCGATCGCTTTTACCTCGTACTTCCCTACACTTAAATCCGACAAAAAATAGCTAAAAGTTCCCCACCCTTGGCTATCAGCAATGAAACTTTCAACATTGCCAACGTTGAGCCATTCTCCGCCTTCCTTTTTTTGAAAAATTTCGACATTTTTAAGATTAGAAACACCGTTTGCATCGTAAACTTTACCACCCGTAAAGCTAATTTTTTCTCCTAATGTGTAAGTCGTTAAAACCTCAAATTGTAAGTCTTGTGGTGCTGTATTTGTGGGAGTGGGCGTTGGAGTGGGAGTGGGAGTGGGTATTGGAGTGGGTGTTGGCGTTGGTGTAACTGTAGTTTCTTTGACAGTAAAGCTCTTGATTACCGTGTTGCTGGTATCGCCTGCTGCATCGTAGGCGATCGCCTTTACCTCATAATTTCCGGCACTTAACTCTGACAGAGAGTAGCTAAAATTTGCCCACCCTTGACTGTCTGCCGTGAAAGTTTCCGCATTACCAACCTCCACCCATTCTCCGCTTTCCTTCCTTTGAGAGAATTCTACTTTGGCGAGGTCATCAACACCGTCGGCATCGTAAACTTTACCACCAGTAAAGCTGATTTCCTCTCCCGCTGTATAAGCAGTTAAAACATCAAATTGCAAGTTTTTTGGGGCTGTATTTACTACTGGAGTTGGAGTTGGTGTTGGAGTTGGTGTTGGAGTTGGTGTAACTGTATCTTCTTTGACAGTGAAGCTTTTGAGTATCGTCTCGCTGGTATCACCTGCTACATCGTAGGCGATCGCCTTTACCTCATAATTTCCGGCACTTAACTCTGACAGAGAGTAGCTAAAATTTGCCCACCCTTGACTGTCTGCCGTGAAAGTTTCCGCATTACCAACCTCCACCCATTCTCC